>JAGVUD010000421.1 GCA_019136435.1 Armatimonadota bacterium
CTTGAGCTCCTGATAATTCTCGATGATGCCGTTGTGGACCAGATGAATCGTCCCGGTGTTGTCGGCGTGAGGGTGCGAGTTCACCTCCGACGGCTGACCGTGAGTGGCCCACCGCGTGTGGCCGACGCCGAGCGTCCCGTTCAGGGGCTGCTGTTCAAGGCTTTCGTCCAGAACCTTGAGCTTGCCGACCCGCTTGCGCACCGTCACATGCCCGTCGGCGTGGATCGCCACGCCTGCGGAGTCATAGCCCCGGTACTCGAGCCGGTGCAAGCCATCAAGAAGAATCGGCGTGGCCTGCTTGTCGCCGATGTAACCGACAATACCGCACATATAGGGAAGAACCTCCTGAAAAACAACAGCCCTCAGTATAGCACAAGACCCGCCCGCATTACGGCCGTTTGCGGAACCGAATACGCACTTCGCGCCATGCCTGTTGCTCCACCCGCGGGCAGATGTGCAAACACCGCCGGCCAATATTGTCCGCATGGGTTGCGGTTTCGCCGGGGCAGCGCTACAATAACTTCCGGCGTGCCCCCGTGGTGTAGCGGTTAACATGCCTGGTTCTCAGCCAGGAGATCGAGGGTTCGATTCCCTTCGGGGGTATTTTTCACACCTCACACGCCTGCTGCTCTTCTTACGTTTCCCCCTCCCCTGTTTCACGGCCGGTTGTTACGCGTCGCCGGGGGCGGATATAATCCAGCCGTGAACAGGACTATCCTCATTACCAACGACGATGGCGTCCACGCGCCGGGAATCCTCGCCCTGAAGCAGTCGCTTTCGGTTCTCGGAGACGTGGTGGTCGTCGCCCCCGATCGCTCCCGCAGCGCCTGCGGCCATGGCATCACTCTGCACAAGCCGCTGCGCGTCCACAAGGTCAGGCTGGCCGACGGCGACACCGCGTATTCATCCAGCGGACTGCCCACGGACTGCGTTCACATCGGTGTCATGCAGATGTGCGGCCGACGCCCGGACCTGGTAGTGTCGGGCATCAATCTGGGCGCGAACCTGGGGTGGGAACTCACGTATTCAGGAACAGTCGCCGGGGCGATGGAAGGCGCCGCGTTCGGAATACCGAGCTTTGCGATTTCGGTCACAACCTACGAGGATGGCGACATCTACGAGCCCGCGGCCCGCTTCGCGCGCTTCATAGGCACACAACTGCTGGAGCGCGGCCTGCCGGACGGCATCTTCCTGAACGTCAATGTGCCGGCCGTCCCGGCCGAGGATATCCGGGAGGTCTGTCTGACCCGCCTCGGAATCCGGCGCTACCCGGGCCGCGTCGAGACCCGGACCGACCCCATGGGACGGAGCTACTACTGGCTGGGCGGAGATCTCCCGACCGACGGCCTCGAGGAAGGAACGGATGTGCTCGCGATCTCGCAGGGAAAGCTCTCCGTGACCCCCGTGCATCTCGACCTGACGGCCCACGCCGCCCTCGGCGAGGTCGCCCGGTGGCCGCTCGGGGACTTTCTGGACAAAACCCCGGCGTCCGCCTGAGGCCTCCGGGAAAGGTGAGGGACATCCGATGATTGACTTCAAACTGACCCGCCTCGTGCGCACACCGCATTCCGAGGTCTATCTGATCTGGGACACGCAGGAGCACAGGATCGGGCAGGTCCACGTCCACTACACGCAGGAGACCATTCACGCCACGCTGGTGCTCGAAATGGACCTGGCGTCCACCGACGAAGAGGCTCTTCTCGCCACCATTGACGAGGACATCGTCTCGAGCTATCTGCCCAGCTTCGACCGGGAGGACCTGTTCGTGACGATTTTCCGCGGAGAGGAAGTGACCTCTTTCAGCTACGCCTCCGGCGGGATTGATGAGTACGACTTCGACGATGACGAGCCTGACGGGCCCGATGTGCCGTGAGGGAGTAAGCTCGGTGCTGTCCGTGCACTTTCCGGCCCCTCAGTCTGAGTCCGCAAGGGAGATGATGTGATGCTCTTTGTCAGAATCGGTTTTCAGCAGCGCCTGGTGATGCTTGCGTGCGCGGCGCTTTTTTCGGTCACGGCCGCGCAGGCTCAGGACGTGAAGAAGCTCGAGGCCGAGGCCGGGCAGCTTATCCAGAAGAAGCAGTTCAAGCAGGCCATTCAGGTCTACAAGAAGGTCACGTCCCTTGCCCCTTCCAACCAGAGCGCCTGGTACAACATGGGCGTGCTGTCGTACCAGACGGGCAACCCCGAAGGTGTCCGGTGGGCTATGGCGAAGGCCTATCGCCTGAACCCTTCCAACGAGCAGGGCAAGAATGCGCTGAACCTTCTTACCGCGGCTATGCAGCAGGCGGGCAAGTCCGGCAACGCCGCCGAACTCAAGAAGTACGCGGCGACTCTCGAGGGCCTCAACCCGGCGGACCCGAACCCTCATTTCGCCCTCGGCGTCGCGGCAATGCAGGGCAAAAGCTACGACGAGGCAGAGGCGCGGTTCGGCAAGGTCACCGTGCTCAGCCCGAAGGACTCGAGCGCGTGGATCAACCTCGGTCTCGCGCGCCTCAACCAGAAGAACCTCAAAGGGGCGCGCGAAGCGTTCTCTCGCGCCGCCGAAGTTGACCCGAAGAACCCGGTGCCGCGCCGGATGCTCGCCTCCGCCGCCGAGCAGGCGGGCGACACGAAGGGTGCCCTCAGCGCGTATCAGGCGCTGCTCGGCCAGACCCCGAGAGACGTGCAGTCGCGCCTCGCCTATGCCGGGCTTCTCGACAAGCAGGGCAATGTCAAGGAAGCGCTCGCGCAGTACGAGATCGCCGCGAAGCACGATCCGAGGAGCTTCGCCGCGCTCGCGAATCTGGGCCGGACACGGTTCATGTCGGGGGACTACAAAGGTGCGGAGAAGGCGTTCGCCTCCGCCGCCCGCGTCAACCCGAAGAGCGGAATGGCCCACGCCAACCTCGCCCTCAGCAAGCTGTACACCGGCGATGTCAACGGGGCGGAAGCCGCCTACAAGAAGGCTGTCGCCGTCGAACCCCGCAGTCCCTCCGGCTACGAAGGACTGGCGTACGTGTACGAGCAGCGTAACAAACTGCCCGAAGCCGCCGCCCAGATCGAGAAGGCGATCTCGCTGACCCCGAAGGATGGGCAGGGCGCTCTGACCGAGCGGATGGCGCGCCTGCAGGAGCGGCTCGGGAAAACCGACCGCGCGGTCGAACTCTGGACACGCCGCACGAAGGAGAGCAAGGATGCCGCGCCGTGGCGTGAGATCGGCCGCATCGAGAGCGGCCGCGGCAACCACGAAGAAGCCGCGCAGGCCTACGAGAAGGCTTACGCGGCTGACTCAAAGACCACCGCCGACCTGCTCGCCGCCGCCCGCATGTGGGGGCAGGCGAAGCAGATGGACAAGGCCGTCGCCTGCTTCGACAAGGCCAAGGAGGCCGATCCGAAGGACCTGCAGCCGTATTTCGCCGCCGCCGTTCTCTACAGCAACGAGGCCGCGGCCCAAGACCCCGAGAAGCGCGACTACAGCAAGGCCCTCGCTGAGTACGATGCCGCCGAGAAGATAGACCCGAAGAACGTTCAGATCTATCAGGGACGGGCGCGCCTGTACGAGAACCAGGAGAAGTACGACCCCGCCATCGCCGAGTACAGAAAGATCGAAGAGCAGGGAACGGAAGACCCGAACATGCTGGCGAACATCGGCCGTCTGCTCGACAAGGCGGGTAAGAAGGATGAGGCCATCGCCGACTACCGCCGGGTGGCTGAGAAGTTCCCGAAAGACGCCCGCATCCAGATGACTCTCGGCGCGGCGCTGGAGACGCAGGGCAATCATGACGGCGCAATCGCTGCCTACGAGGAGGCGTACAAGCGCCAGCCCGAGCAGCTCTACGCCCTGCAGCAGATCGCCGAGATTCAGACGAAGGCAAACAAGCCCGCGGAAGCGAAGGCAGCGTGGCTGAGGCTGGCCGAAATCGCGCCCGCCGGGTCCCCCGCGCTCGCCAAGCTCAAGGACATCTACAAGGCCGAGAACAAGACCGACGATTACCTGAAGCTGCTTGCAGGGTATGTGGAGAAGCAGCCGAAGACCGGCGCGCCGCCCTACGATCAGTTCCTCGACGCTTACGCTGAGGCGGGCAGGGCAGAAGAGGGGCTTGCGAAGATTCAGGAACTCAAGGCAAAGGACCCGAAGGCCGACCTGGCCGTGACCGAAGCAAAGGCGATGCGCCTGACGGGCAAGAACACCGAAGCCGTCCGCGCTCTGAGCGCCCTGATGAACGACCGGGGCAAGGACCCGGCCGTGCACCGGGAACTGGGGCTGGCCTATCACGGGCTGAACAACACCGAGCGCGCGACGGCGCACCTCAAGAGGGCTATCGAGTATATGCCGTGGGATGCGAGCGCGCACATGGCTCTCGGCGAAGTGTACGAGGCCGCGGGCAATAAGACGGAGGCGCTGAACGCCTATCGTCAGGCAGCGGCGTTCGGCGACCCGAAGGCCCAGGCGGCCGTTGAGCGTCTGGAGCCGAAGCCCGCGCCTGCTCCGGCCCCCGCAGATCAGACGCCGCCCGAGACGGCGCCTGCCGCTCCAGAGCCGGCGCCGGCGCCGGAGCCCGCGCCGGCGCCGTGAACTGAATCCGCCGCGGCCCGGCGCACAGCGCGGCAGGAAGTGCGTCGGCGCGCGGCGAAGTGAGTTCGTGCGGATGGCGGACATCGCCACCGATTCACTGCGGAGTGCTCTATGCCTGAGGTTCTTGAACAACCATCGTCCTACGCCGCCGCGCAGGATACCGTGCTGGAGATGCGCCAAATCTGCAAGACATACCCGGGCGTCCGGGCGCTTGACGCCGTCTCCTTCGACGTGCGCAGGGGTGAAGTGCACGCGCTCGTCGGCGAGAACGGCGCCGGCAAGTCCACCCTGATGAAGATTCTCGC
>JAGVUD010000527.1 GCA_019136435.1 Armatimonadota bacterium
GGCCATCTGCCAGCTTGGCGATCTCTTCGGCCTCGGCGACGGTGGCGACGCAGAAGCCGTCCGCCTCAGGGAGGGCACGGACGGCCTCCACGGCCCCATGCCCGTACGCGTCCGCCTTGACCGCGGGCCAGATTCTGACGCCTCCGCCAACAAGCCGCCGGACCTCGGCGAAGTTGCGCCGAAGCGCGCCGAGGTCCACGAGGGCCTTCGCTCTGGAAGCGGCGGAAGGTATCAAGCAGACTCCGCCGCTTGCTTCAGCTCGTCGCGATGCGCGTGGACCTTGGCCACGGCTTCGACGATAGAATCCATGTCCGACCGGTCGCCGGTCAGCATCGGCTGCGAGAACCAGACCGCCTCGCTCGTCGAAGCGTGCTCGGCAACGGGACAGGAGACCTTGCTGTAATCCACGACGCGCTCCACGTGCTTGCAGGTGAACGGGCATTCGGAGGTGTGCACGCGGCTGAAGACGGCCTCTCTGTAAAGCGGGACGTACCCGCCTGAGCAGGGAATCCCTTCGGCCGAGAGCGCCTTCAGGAACAGTGCGCGATCCACGCCGCCGAAAGCCTCGGCGTTGTATCGCGAGATGAAGATGTGATAGGCGTGCGAAGTCACCTTCTCCGGGCGCTTCTGGGCGGACACGCCCGGAATCTGCGAGAGCTTCTCGGACAGATAGCGGGCGTTCGCGTCCCGGACTTTCATCTGATCGTGAAGCCGCCCCATCTGCGCGAGAAGGATCGCCGCCTGCCACTCGGTCATGCGATAGTTCCCGCCCAGGTTCGGGTGCTCATACCAGCGCCCGCCGGGGATGCGCCCCACGTTGTGGATGCTCCAGCAGCGGTCGTACACTTCCTGATCGTTCGTGACAATGATCCCGCCCTCGCCCGATGTCATGTTCTTGCTGGACTGAAAGCTGAAGCATCCGACCGTGCCGATGGACCCGACGCGCTGTCCGGCCCACTCGGCGCCGTGCGCCTGCGCGCTGTCCTCGATAACGGCGAGGTTGTGCTTGTTGGCGATATGGAGGATAGCGTCCATTTCGCAGGGCATACCGCCGATATGCACGGCCATGATGGCCTTCGTTTTCGGCGTGATGGCTTCTTCGATCTTCGAGGGGTCGAGCGTGTAGGTCTCGGGGTCAACATCAACAAAGACCGGGATGGCCTGATTCAGGAGTATCGCCGTCGCGGACGCGATGAAGGTGTAGGGCGGCAGGATGACCTCGTCGCCAAACGATATGCCCAGCGCCCGGATCGCGATTTCGAGCGCGGCGGTGCCGTTTGTGCAGGTGACCCCGTGCGCGCACTGGTGAAGCGCGGCGAACTGCTCTTCGAACTGCGGCACAACGCGCTGCTCCACTCCGCCCCACTGCCCGCTCTCGAGCACCTCGAGAATCGCCTTGCGCTCCGCCTCGCCGTGAACCGGCCAGCGCGGGAACGCCTTTTCGCGGACCCTGGGTCCGCCGTTGATTGCCAGATGAGCCATTGACGCCGTCGTCCTTTCTTTCCAAGCCGTGCCGGCCGGGTGTCAACCGAGTGTAGCGCCCCCAGGCAGGGCCTGTCAACGCAGAGCGCCAGCCCAACAGCGGCTTCTGCGCCACATTGCGGTCAGCAGTGTGCTACACTGTGGGCGCCGGGCGGCAATCACCCGCCCGCACGAAAGGAAGCGCCTGTGTTCTGGTCTTATCTGCTCCACCTGAGCTACAACATGTGGATAGATCGGCCGTCTCCCGAGCTGGTCTATGCGCACCACAACGCCCTGCCCTACATGCGGTTCGACGAGCCGCTCTACGACGATCTCCTGAAGGCGATGTCGGACGGCGGGGTGGACATGCTGCTGTTCGACCTCGGCGACGCCGTGCGTTACGAGAGCCATCCCGAGATCGCGATCGAGAACGCCTGGACTGTGGAACGTCTGAAGGAGGAGCTGGCGCGATGCCGCGCGATGGGCCTGGAGCCGATTCCGAAGCTGAACTTCTCGGCGACCCACGACGCCTGGCTCGGCCCTTACTCGCGCATGCTCTCGACACCCGCGTACTACGAAGTCTGCCGCGACCTGATTGCCGAGGTGAGCGCGATATTCGACACGCCCCGATACTTCCACATCGGGATGGACGAGGAGACCTGCCCGCATCAGACGCACTGGGCCTACGTCGTGGTGAGGCAGTGGGAACTCTGGTGGCACGATTTCCAGCTTCTGGTTGACGCCGTGGAGAAGGCCGGCCCGAGGGCGTGGATCTGGTCGGACTACGTGTGGAACCACCCCGAGCTGTTCTACGAAAAGATGCCGAAGCAGGTGCTGCAGAGCAACTGGTTCTACGACGAGACGCTGGACCCCGAAGCCCCGATGGTGAAGCCATACATCGAGCTTGATCAGCACGGCTACGACCAGGCCCCGACCGGCAGCAACCACTCGAACGACGTGAACTTCGAGAACACCGTCCGCTTCGCCAAGGAGCGCATGTCGCCCGAGCGGCTGCTTGGTTTCATGCAGACACCGTGGCGCATCACGCTCGAAGAGATGCGGCAGCGGCACATGAACGCGATTGACCAGGTGACCCGTGCGAGGAACTGGTTCGAAAAGTAGCGCGCCGCTCGGCAGAGGGGAGGGAATACCCGGCCCGCGCAGAAGTGATTATGTATGTGACTGAGAAGTATCAGTCAATCCAGGATTACCGAAAAGAAGGCACACGTATGAACACACTCTCAGCAACTATCGGCCGTCGCGTGACGGTGGGCCTGATCGGCTCACTGGCCGCAGTCTCGCTCGCCGCCTCTGCCGCGAGCAGCGCAGGCATTAAGGCCGCGACCGGCGGCCGGATGCCCGACAGCGTGGCGCAGAAAGCCGTCGTCCTGTTCAGCGGCAAGGCCGAGGACGTGGCGGCCAACTGGCTGAAGCACGGATCGAACCAGAACGCAGCGTGGAAGGTCGTGAAGGGCGCGATGGTCGCGGGCGGCGGTGACATCGTCAGCAAGCAGAAGTTCACCGACTTCCTGCTGCACGTCGAGTTCAAGGTGCCCTACATGCCGGACGCGAAGGGACAGGGCCGCGGCAACAGCGGGGTCTTTCTGCAAGGGCGCTACGAGATTCAGGTGCTGGACTCGTACGGTCTGGACGAGGTGGGGTCGGGCGACTGCGGCGGTGTGTACGGCAAGGGCGCGCCGCTGCTGAAGGCATACAAGAAGCCGCGCGAGTGGCAGAACTACGACATCGTGTTTCGGGCGCCGCGCTTTGACGCGGACAAGAAGCTGACCGAGCACGCCCGCGTGACGGTGTTTCTGAACGGCGCGCCGATCCAGAACAACTTCCAGATTGACGGCCCGACCTGGGGCGAGAACTTCGGCGAGATCTGGGAGCCGGGCCCGATCGTTCTGCAGGACCACGGCAACCCGTGCGAGTTCCGCAACGTGTGGGTGCTGCCGCTGCCCGAGCAGGGCGCGCAGCGCTACTGAGGGTGTGATGCTTCGCATCCGGGGCCGCGCCCGCCGCGGTCCCGGATGCCGGAGCGCCCGCTAGAGAGTACGCCCGACAGCCTGCGCCACCGAGCGCAGGGACTCCACCAGCTCGCGGAACTTCTCAGGCTTCAGCGACTGCATTCCGTCACTCATGGCGCGCTGAGGATCGCCGTGAACCTCCACCATCACCCCGTCGGCGCCGCTGGCAATGGCCGCCCTGGCTATGGGGCCCACGTACTTCCAATCGCCGGTCGAGTGGCTGGGATCCAGGATGACCGGCAGATGCGTCCAGCTCTTGAGAACCGGCACGGCGTTGATGTCGGTCGTGTTGCGCGTGGAGTCCTCGAACGTGGTGATGCCCCGTTCGCACAGAATCACGTTGGTGTTGCCTTCGCTCAGGATGTACTCGGCGCTCATCAGGAGGTCCTTGACCTTCGATCCCATCCCGCGTTTGAGCAGGACTGCCTTCCCCGAGCTTCCGCACGCCTTGAGCAGCGTGTAGTTCTGCATGTTGCGGGCGCCGATCTGGAGGACGTCGGCATACTGCTCGACGAGCCCGACCTCGTGAGGGTCCATCACTTCGGTTACGACGGGCAGGCCGGTTTCCTCGCGCGCCCGCGCCAGAATCTGGAGACCCTCCTCGCCCAATCCCTGAAAGCTGTAAGGCGAGGAGCGCGGCTTGAAGGCGCCACCCCGCAGCAGAACGGCGCCCATCTCTTTGACTTGCCGGGCAACCTCGAGCGTCTGGTCCTCGCTCTCGACGCTGCAGGGGCCTGCGATGACGGTCACCCGCTGCCCGCCCACAGGCACCCCGTTCACCTCCACCACGGTGTCCGCCGGATGATAGGTGCGCGACGCGAGCTTCCAGAGGTCGGAGATCAGCTCAACCCGCGCTACCCCCGGGAACATGGAGAAGTGCTCGACAAGCTCGGCTTTGGTGACGTTCATCTCGCCGAGCACCGCGATGACCTTGCGCTCGACGCCCGGGTTGATGAAGGGCCGCAGGCCCAGCCGCTCTATCTCTTCGTTGACTTCCCTGACTTCCCCGGCGCTCGCGCCGGGATCCATGATTATGATCAACTAACCCATCCTGCCTAAGGCGTTACCGCCACGCTGACCCGTGATGGCCGGATGACCTCCGAGCCCATCGTGTAGCCCTTCTGCAACTCCGCGACAACCGTGTTGTCCGGATGCTCGCTGTCCTCCACCCGCATCACGGCCTCGTGCACGGCCGGGTCGAACTGCTGGCCGACCGCTTCGATGGGGCGAACGCCTTCCGCGTCCAGCATCTCCGCGAGCTTGCGCACCGTGAGTCCCAGTCCTTCGTACAGCGCGTCAAAGTCGTGCGAC
>JAGVUD010000177.1 GCA_019136435.1 Armatimonadota bacterium
TCCGTACGCCTGCGAGCTGTCCCAAGTGTAGCAAACAACTGTGCCCTTGCCGGATGTGCTCGCAAGTTCCTGCGAACCGGACAGGAAACGCAAGGTCCAACTCGTTGGGGCTGCGAAAACGGTTGAAATAGCCGCTGTCTCGTAGGCTACCTCCGGTATGGTAAACGACGATGCGAAGTTGTCGAAAGCGACGTCCTGCACGGCCGTGGTTGAGGTGAGCACACCGGCTGCGGACGCCGAAATGGCGGTTATAGAGAGCCGATGCGGGCCGTTAGCGAACTGCGTCGTGTCGAGCACAAAGTGGCTGTGCAAGCCTGGTGTGTCCGCCCATATTAGTGCTCCATCCAACCCAAAGGCAACCATAGACGGCTCGTCGCCGCTAGAGCCTGCGGTGGCGGTGTAATCCACTGAAAGCGTGCCGTCATTTACGGCTAAGTTGCTCATTGTTACCATTGGCGCCGCCCCCGTCGGCGTTGCCGATACAGCGGCCGTCGGCGTACCTTCGCCGAGGCTGATACTCGCCACCTTGTACCAATAGGTTGTGCCGTTCGTCAAGCCTGAATCTACGTAAGCAGTAGTCGTTGCGGTGGCGATTCGCGTGAATGAGCCACTCTGGCTGGCCCCCCGGAAAACTGCATACGAACTCACCGGCGCCGCGTCCCAGACCAGACTCGCGCTGGTGTTGCCCGCACTGGCGGTGAGGTTCGCCGGAGCGAGCGGATCGAGGGTCTCAACATCTGCCGTGTCCGCGGGTCGGAGCACGCGCCGGAAGGACGGATCGGAACCCTCCAAACCAGATATGCCGACGATGCCAACGTGATTGCCCACCGACACTGTGGCTGCAGGAACGTTGGCCACACGGACGCCGGTGTGGCCCGACCCGTCGCTGAGGTTACTCCCATCGTCAACGTAGAAGTAATCACTCCCGATGGCTGTCACCTTGCCGGTCGTGCGGACGAGCAGGCCGACATTGTTCAGCCCGTAGGCGACTCCAGAGACGCCTTTCTGCCCGGCCCCGGTGGTGGCGTTATAGTGGAAATCGCCGCCTCCAAGAGTGCGGTTGATCATCGCTGCGGGGACCGGTGGCTCTATCGAGCCGGTGATTTCTGTGGTCGACGCCTCGATGTAACGCTCGCCTGACGCGTTCGTTGATATGAAGCCCGTGACACTGACCAGATCGCCCGGGGCAACTGAGGCTGCATTGATGGCATCGACCACCTTGATGCCGCATGCGCGGTCTGGCTCCTGGATGTAGAACACGTCCTCGCTCGGGAAGGCACGGCTCACCACCTTTCCGACCAGTTGCACCTCCATGTCGTCCGGTTTCGTCTTTGCTCCGAACACGTCTACGGCGACGGCCAATTGCGCAAGACCGTGGAAGCCCTCTGGCGGGTTGCCCGGGCCAGTGTCGGTACTGAGGACTTTGCCGACGCCCGCTTGAATTGCTATGGTCCCGGTAAGGCCCGCGGCCCGCATCTCGGTCGAGGCTGTCGCGGAGCTGAAGGTCTTAAGGGTCTCAGAACTGCCGTCTTCGCCAGCGACGAAGTACGCGCCATACGTCGGGTCATCGCCTGTTGACGCTATAGGCTTGCCGTTTATCCTGACCGTACTGCCTTCATCAAGCGCGAGAGCCTCACTGATTGTGCCAACGACATACTGGGGTTCCACAGCCGGCGGTGTGGGGTCGGGCACTGGCGGCGTCTCATCCTCCGCGAGCATCGCGAGCTCATCAAGCTTGATGGCTGCCGCTGCAGTAGAAAAGGATGCGGCAATGGCGCCTTTGGTCATGGGTGGAGGAATCGGACAAATGACCGGCGCTCCCTCTGCGTCGGTGTAGACCAGGACCTCGTCCGCCCGGATAGCCCTGCTGCCATTGACGAGGGTGGTGAGGGTGCCCTTCACAGCCACGGGCTGCCACCGCTTCACGTTGACGGCCGCGACCACCGCCACGCGCTCGTCTGCCGACCACGGTGCCCTGACGACGATGTATCCGCGTGCGGCCTTATCCACGAGGACCGTCTGCAGTGACACAGCGGACCCGTCCGGCGCCGCAAGCGCATCGGCGATGTTGCTGGCGGTCGCGACAGGCGCAGCGACGCCTGCGCGTGCAGCAGCGAACAGGAAGAGCGGAAGAGCAGCGACAAAGCAAGACCGGACGCGCATAGTTGACCTCCCGATCACGCCAACAACCTGCGGGCTGTGCATATCCGGCCTCTGCCGCGGCGAGGACCGGACCGCCCAGCCTGCGTCTGACCACTACTATAGCCGGTTCCTGTGAATACCGCTCGTGGAAGCGGCCGCCTTTCCTATCGCGCTGCCGATCGACCGGCAGATGCTCTGCCGGTTGGGGTCCGGGGACATCCGTCCCCTCTCCGGTGTCTCCGGAATCTCGTTCCCCTGACTGCTGCGGCGCCAGTATCGGGAATGAAGTTCTCGATACACCGGGCACCGGGTCCACGGGCGGCTGGCGACATCGGCTATCATCCCTGCGATATGATACAAGCAAACACCCCACGGAAACCCGCGCTATGAAGCTGCTGCTCGTGCGGCACGGACAGTGCGAGACGAATCTCGGCAACCGCTTTCAGGGGCAGGTGGACTCGCCCCTCACGGAACTCGGGCGCAAGCAGGCGCGGGCGGCGGCCGAGAGGCTGAAACGCGAACCCATCGCCGCGGTCTACTCCAGCGACCTGAGCCGCGCGCGCGACACCGCCGCGCCAATTGCCGAAGCGCTCGGCCTGCCCGTGCATCCGACCCCGCTTCTTCGCGAATGCCACATCGGCGACATACAGGGCTGGACGCGCGATGACTTCCGCGAGCGCTACCCGGACCTGTGCGCCCGATGGGAGGCTGACCCGATTGCCCACCGCCCGCCCGGGGCGGAGCGATTCGAAGAGGTGATCGAGCGCTGCGGCGAGTTCATCCGCCATGTTACCGAAGCTCACGGCCCCGGCGATACCGTCCTGGCGGCCGTGCACTACGGATCGCTCAGCGGTCTCATCTGCGCCGCCCTCGAGCTTCCTGTCCCGGCCATCCTCAAGTTCCACGCCGCCAACGCCAGCCTGAGCATCCTCGAAACCGGCGCCGCAACCGCCCTGCACGTCCTGAACGACACCTCGCACCTGCGGGGTCTCTGACCCCGTAAGCAAAAAACATCCCTCCGGCCGAAATCGGCCGGAGGGATGCCCGGAGCTTGCAGCCCGGAGGCGGCAAGGAGGAAAGCTCCGGCTAGTTGACCAGTAAGATCGGGTTTGGCAGATCGGCCTTCGGCCAGATCGTGCGGTAGGGCTTCCAGGTGGGCGTGGTGCCGTTCAACTCGCTCTCGGCCATGACAAAACCAGTCACGCGGACGTGCTTGCCCACGTTCCCGGCCACCGCCGTCGTTGCCGTCCAGTCATAGACTTTCAGGCCCACCGCGCCGTTATCGGCCGCCACCGCCGACCCATCGTCAATGTACATGTAGGTGCGGCCCAGCACATCCGTGCCCACGCCCAGAATCTTGCCCGTCACCTCCGCCAGCATGCCGGTCGTATCGGCCCCGGCGAATCCCGGAATGGGCTGGTCAATGCCGATGGCCTCCGCTCCGGCGTTCTTGTTGATCAGAACCACCGGGTCGGCAATCGGGAAGCCCGGCACGGGCGTGCTGATGCTGGTCGCATAGATGTAGCGCAGTCCGGGACCAGCGGTCAGGATGCCCGTGATGTCCACCTTCGAGCCCGCCGGAACGTCGGTGACCCCGGTCACAGCCGCGCCGATGACAACCGGGATCGCCGAGCTGCGGTCGATGTCCTCAACGAAGAAGATCGTCCTGAGCGTCGCGGGGGCGTTCTTGTCCGGCGCCATGTTCTGGAAGCTGCCCGTGCTGACCGCGCCGGTCAGAGTAACGATCGTGCCCGTGTCGGCGCTCTTGACCCCTCCGGCTGTCTCAAACGACGTCGTGATCGGGTCGTCGTTCGTGAGCCGGATGTTGTCGAGATACAGCTTCTGCGCGCCGTCCTGCTCGGAACCCCAGCCGGTGATCTGGTTCACGTAGAACAGGAGGCTGATCACCTCGGCGCGGGCATCGACGGTACCAGTGCCCACCTTGTCCTTCGATATGTCAACCCTGAAGGTCTGCCACTCGTTGGTCGGGTAGAACTCGTGCCGGTTGGCGGCATAGCCGGAGATGTGTCTCAGCAGTACCGAGAATCCCTGGCTCGTGCGCGAGTCCGCTACCTTCGCGTCGAACTCGAGCGTGCTGTAGTCTCTCCAGTCGGCGTGCAGAGTCTTGCGCGTGTAGGCTGAAGTGCTGCCCGGAGGCGTGTTGCAGGTGATGACGAGCGCCTTGCTTCCGCTCGCCGCATCGCTGGTCAACTCCCGCGAGACTCCGGGCAAGACCTCGCCGGTGTCGGGGTTGGTGGACTGCTGCACGTGGTACCAGTCCGCGATGTCCCCGTCCTCGAAGTCGTCAATGTCCGGGTTGCTGACGTTATACTCCGGCGCGGGCTCCTTCGAGATGCGGATGTTGTCCAGCCGCAGAATCTGGCCGGTGCCGGTTGTCATGCTGTAGTCCCCCCGGCTGCAGCGGTTGACGTACCATCGGAGCGCCGACACCTGATCCACGTCGCTCATCACGTTGGGCGCTTTGAGATCAAGCGTGAATGTCTCCCAGACGTCATAGCCTGACGGATAGAACCAGAGATTGCCGCCGCCCGGCCCGGCCGTGCCGCTTCCGGTCTGGAAGGTTCCGCCGTTCACGACGTTGGCGCTGAAGCCGATGGGGTAGTTCGGCTGGATCGGCCCGGGGAGCACCTTGGCCT
>JAGVUD010000311.1 GCA_019136435.1 Armatimonadota bacterium
TCCAGCCGCGTCACACAGGGGACACATGTCCCGGGAGAACGTTCCGTGCGTGAGGCATCTCACGCACGATCAGGATGACACGATGGGCCGTGAGATTGCTCACTGCCCTGGTCTTCTCCGGGGACATTCGTCCCGCCGCGTCACACAGGGGACACATGTCCCGGGAGAACGTTCCGTGCGTGAGGCATCTCACGCACGATCAGTCCCTCAGCATAAGAAACGCGGAACTCCGAATTCCGGGTTTCCGAACCTTCCGCGTCTCCGCGATTCAGCACCCCCCGCATCGGAGCAAAGCTACGGCAGAGGGACTTACAGGAGCACAGATCCTGCAAAATCAGAGATCAGTGTTTGCGGCCAGGTCCCTCCCCCCATGCCAGAAGGGCGCCCGGACAAGCCGGGCGCCCCGCTTTCAGAACCTCTTTCGCAGACCCCTACGCCTTGTCGGGAACGGGCTCGCCGGCCAGCTTCAGCAGGCGCTCCCACTTCTCGTCCACATGCGCCTGGTAGGCCTCGATCATCGCCTCGTTGCCCGGGCGGAACATGTGCCGGTACTTGGTCTGCTTCTTCAGATACTCGCTCACCGGCTGCTTCTCGCGCGGCTTGTAGGTGATCTTGTACTGACCGTCCACCACCTCATACAGCGGCCACGCGCAGGTGTTCGCCGCCAGCCGTCCCATCTCGATCGTATCCTCGGGAGGGAACGCCCAGCCCAGCCGGCACGGCGCGAGCACGTTGATGAACGACGGCCCGTCGGTGTTCAGGGCCTTCTGCATCTTCGTGATCAGGTCGTTCCAGTAGCTCGGGCTGCCCTGCGCGACGTACGGCACGCCGTGCGCCACCAGAATCGCCGTCAGATCCTTCTCGAACTGCTTCTTGCCACGGCCTTCGCGCCCCACCGGGGTGGTGGTCGTGTCCGCGCCGAACATCGTCGCCGACGAGCGCTGAATGCCCGTGTTCATATACGCTTCGTTGTTGTAGCAGATGTAGAGCATGCGGTGCCCGCGCTCCATCGCTCCCGAAAGCGACTGCAGCCCGATGTCGTACGTGCCGCCGTCACCTCCGAACGCCACAAAGCGCACGTCCTTGTCGTACTTGCCCTGCTTCTTCAGCGAGCGATACGCCGCTTCCACGCCCGATATGCTCGCCGCCGAGTTCTCGAACGCGCTGTGCAGAAACGGCGTGTCCCAGCTCGTATACGGGAACAGCGTCGTGGTCACCTCGAGGCATCCGGTCGCCGACCCCACCACCAGCGGAGTGTCGGCCGCCATGAAAAGCATGCGCGCGACAATCGGAGCGCTGCAGCCGGTGCAGGCCCTGTGCCCACCGGTGAATAGCGCCGGTTTCTTACTCAGTTCTTTCAGACTCGCCATAATCTCGAATTCCTCTTAAGCCTCAGGTTCCCTCTGTTACTCGCGCACGCCCAGGTAGTTCACCCGGTTGGCGGCGGCGCCGGTGACGGCCATCTTCTGCATGTCCTCGAACACCTGCATAAGCTGCGCCGGTCCGCAGTCGCGTCCGCCCAGCCCGTAGACGTAGTCCGCGAGCGGCGGCCGCTGTTTCGCCTCATACAGCGCCGACCGGATCTCGCCGAACAACGGGCCGCCCAGCCCCGCCAGTCCGTCGGAGCGGTCCATCACGGCCACGGCCTTGCGCCCCGCCAGCAGGCCCGCGACTTCGTCATACGGGAACGGCCGGAACATCCGCAGCTTCAGAAGCCCCGCCTTGATGCCCTTCGCCCGCAGCTCGGGAATGATCGTCTTCGCCGTGCCGGCGGTGGACCCCAGCAGCACCATCACGTAGTCCGCGTCGTCCAGCATATACCCTTCGTACAGGCCGAACTTCCGGCCCGTGAGCTTGCCGTACTCCTCGCCGATCTGCTTCACGACGCCCGGCGCCGCCTCCATCGGCTCGGCAAGCTGCCTGCGATGCTCGAAGTAGAAGTCGGTGAAGTCCAGGCCGCCCATGGTCACCGGCTTGTCCACGTCCAGCAGATAGGTGTCCGGCTTGTACGTCCCCACGAAGTCGCGCACCACGTCATCGTCCAGCATCTTCACGACTTCCATTCCGTGGCTGATGATGAAGCCATCCATCGTCACCATGGTGGGAAGCTGAATATCGGGATGCTCGGAAATGCGGATCGCCTGAATCGTGTTGTCGTACGCTTCCTGAGCGTCCTCCGAGAAGATGTGAAGCCATCCCGCGTCGCGCGCGCCCATCGTGTCCGAGTGGTCGCAGTGGATGTTGATCGGTGAGGAGAGTGCGCGGTTTACTACCGGCATCACGATGGGGCGCCGCAGGCCGGAGGCAATGTAGAGCATCTCCCACATCAGCGCCAGTCCCTGTGAACTGGTCGCCGTCATTGCCCGCGCGCCCGCGGCCGATGCGCCGATTGTGGCGCTCATTGCGGAGTGCTCGCTCTCCACGGCCACAAACTCGGTGTTTACCAGGCCATCGGAAACGTAGGTGGAGAAGATCTGGACGATTTCGGTCGCCGGGGTGATCGGGTACGCGGCGATAACGTCGGGGTTGATCTGGCGAAGCGCCTGCGCAACGGCTTCGTTGCCCGTCAGCGCCGCCAGGTTCTTTACCCCCTTAAGGCTTGTCTCGGTTTTTGTCTCTGACAACTGATGCTCCTTAGGTCAATGGCTCCACTGCCGGGAGCCGGTATCGGTGAATCTTGCAGCCCCGCTCCGGGGTCCGCCGTCTCAGGCGTGCTGAGCCTTAACGGTCTCGTAGGCCTGCCGGATCGCCTGGACGTTGCCGGCGATCACCTCGGGCTTATTGCGGAACTTCTTCTTGAGCTTCGCCTCGGTGTCTTCGATCATTGAATCGAAGTCCACCATACCCGTTGCGCCGACGAGCGCCCCGAGCATGGGCGTGTTGGGGATGTCGCGGCCAATGGTCTCTTTCGAAATGGTGGATGCGTCCAGCACAAAGAGCTTCTGCCCGTTCAGGCCGAGCTTCTTGCCCATCTCCTCGGTCGTCTCGTTCGTGTTCACGAGCACGACGCCATCCTGAGGAAGCCCCTTCATAACGTCAACCGCCCCGATCAGCGTGGGGTCGAGAATCACCACCACGCTCGGCGACTCGACCGCCGAGTGGATCGTAATCGGCTCGCCGCTGATCCGGTTGTAGGAAGCGACCGGCGCGCCGGTCCGCTCGGGGCCGTACTCCGGAAACGCCTGGATGTACATGCCCGCGCCCAGGCAGGCATCTGCGAACAGCAGGGCGGCGGTTTTCGCGCCCTGACCTCCGCGGCCGTGCCAGCGGATCTCAATCATCTTGCTCATCGTGTTCTTTTCGCAACTCCTTCCGGGCCGCTCCGGCTGGTATTCGCGCTCCGGCTGCCCGTTGTTGGCCCCTGACCGTGGTCGTGCGCAAAAAAGCGGCCGTCAGAGTCCTCTACCGGCGGCATTCTAGCATGATGCGCCGCCGTTCACAATCTCAGGCCCGCCCTCAAACCTCCGCCCGCGCGCGATCCCTCTCAACCGATTCGAACCACGCCTCCAGCATCGTCTGCAGCCGCGCCACGCGCTCCGGCTGCTCGCGGGCGAGGTCGTTCTGCTCGCCCGGATCATTCGCCAGATTGAACAGCAGAGGCTGGGGAGGCGACTCGGGCAGCGCGGGAACCGGCATCGGCTCGCGCCGGATGTCGGTGAACCGCTCGGGGTGATACTTCAGATCGCGGTCCATCCGCAGGTCTTCTTCTTCCAGCCACATCGCCGCCGTTATGATCGGGCGCAGAAGCTTCCAGTCGCCGTCCCGCGCCGCCGCGTTGCACAATGCCACTGGCGCATAGCGGTTCCACTGCCAGCAGGCGGCCCGCCGCCCGTCTCCTTCGCCCCGCAGAGCCGCCAGCGCATTCTCTCCGTCCAGGCGCGTGTCGTCCGGCAGCTTCGCGCCGCACAGCCCAGCCAGAGTCGGCAGCCAGTCGGTGAAGTGCACGAAGCCGTCCACAACCCGCCCCTCGCGACCCAGCCCGTCCGGCCAGCGCACGATTCCCGGCACCCGTATCCCGCCCTCGTACACCGTGCCCTTGCTGCCGTTCCAGATGCCGTTGTACCGCGTCTGAACCTTGCCGTCATACGGCCCGAACTGCGGCCCGTTGTCGCTGGTGAACAGCACAATCGTGTTGCCCTCGATGCCGTGCTCCCTCAGCGATTGGAGGATTTTCGCGACACCCCGGTCCATCCGCCGGTTCATCGCGTAGATGAGGCAGACCCCTTCTTCCAGGTCTCCGCGCTCACGGAACGGCCGGGCCTCCTCGTCCGGAACCTGCAGCGGAAAGTGCGGCGCGTTGTAGGTGACGTGCAGGAAGAACGGCTCGCGACGATGCCGGTGGATGAAGTCGAGCGCCGCGTCTGTGAAGACGTCGGTCAGATACCGCCCGTCGGCCTTGAGAGGCGAGCCGTTGACGTCGAGCGTCCACTGCCAGTAATCGCTCCAGCCGCCCCGGAATCCCGTGAACTCGTCGAACCCGCGGCGGTTCGGATGATAACTCGGGTCCAGTGCTCCCAGATGCCACTTGCCAACCAGCCCGGTCGCATACCCCGCCGCCTTCAGAAGGTCCGCCAGCGTCCGCTCGCGCAGCGACAGCCGGTCCAGCCCACGTCCTTCCAGCGTGTCTATCGCCCCCGTCCGGTGCGGATACCGCCCGGTCAGAAGCGCCGCCCGCGAAGGAGCGCACACGGGGGAGCCGGAGTAGTGCTGAGTGAGCCGGAGGCCCTCGCCGGCCAGATGGTCAAGCGCCGGAGTCCGCGCCAGCGCGTTGCCGAAGCAGCCGATGTCGCCATAG
>JAGVUD010000082.1 GCA_019136435.1 Armatimonadota bacterium
CGGATGGGCTTCGAGATCAACTCGCCAGACTGGGAAGTCCTGAGCGAGGACGACTCCGACCCGTGGTCGTACGGTAAGTTCGTGCCGGTGTATCCGCTCACCGAAGGACTTACTCAGGGACGCATGCGCCGGATCGTGCGCGGCGCCATCGAAAAGTACGCGGGCCTGCTCGAAGAGAACATCCCCACGGCCATTCTGGACGAACTGGACCTGATGGACGTGGTTTCGGCCACGCGCGGCGTGCACTGGTCCGAATCGGAAGCCGAAAACGCCGCCGCGAGAAAGCGGCTGGTGTTCGAGGAGTTCCTCTATCTCCAACTCGCGCTCGCTCAGATGCGTCACGAAGAGGGCGCCGCTGCTCCGGGCATAGCCTTCAAAGCTCCCCCGGGGCTTCTCGACGAGATACGCTCCACGGTCTCCTTCCAGCTCACCGGCGCTCAGACGCGGGTCATCGGCGAAATCTGGGACGATATGGCCCGCCCGCACCCCATGAACCGCATGCTGCAGGGAGATGTCGGCTCGGGCAAGACGCTGGTGGCCGTGGCCGCCATGGCGCTCGCCGCCCGCAATGGCTATCAGAGCGCGATGATGGCGCCGACCGAGGTGCTCGCTGAGCAGCACTACTTCTCGATCAGCCCGCTTGCCGAACCGCTCGGGCTGACTGTCGAACTTCTTTCGGGAAGCATGCGCGCGAAGGCGAAGCAGGCGGTGTATGAGCGCCTGCGCGAAGGCTGCATTGACGTGGCCGTCGGGACGCACGCGCTTCTGCAGGACGTCGTCGAGTTCCACAAGCTGGGCCTCGTGGTCGTGGACGAGCAGCACAAGTTCGGCGTCAAGCAGCGAGGGACCCTGCGGGGCAAGGGCGATGCGCCGGACATGCTCGTTATGACCGCCACGCCCATTCCGCGCACACTCACCATGACCGTCTATGGAGACCTGGATATCTCGGTGATAGACGAGATGCCCGCCGGACGCAGGCCTGTCAAGACGCATCACAGGGACCTCTCGAGACGAACCGAGGTGTACGAGGGCGTCCGCACACTGCTGCGCAAGGGCGGGCAGGCGTTCGTGGTGTGCCCTCTGGTGTCTGAGTCGGAGAAGCTGCAGACCAAAGCGGCGACGGAGCTTGCCGGGGAATTGCAGACCGAGGTGTTTCCGGAGTACAAAGTCGGGCTGCTTCACGGTCAGATGAAGTCGGACGAAAAGCAGGCCTCGATTGCCGCGTTTCGCGCGGGCGAATGCCAGATTCTCGTGTGCACCACAGTCGTTGAGGTGGGGGTGGACATCCCGTCCGCCAATGTTATCGTTGTCGAAAACGCCGAGCGTTACGGGCTTGCGCAACTCCACCAACTTCGCGGAAGAGTGGGGCGGTCGGGCATTCAGTCGTTCTGCGTCCTGCTGTCCGATGCCGCGACCGACGAGTCCGCGAAGCGCATGGATGCCCTGCTGGGCACGAATAACGGCTTTGCGATAGCCGAGCGGGATCTGGAGATCCGGGGTCCGGGTGAGTTTTTCGGGGTGCGGCAGTCCGGGCTCCCGTCGTTCAAGATCGCTGACATCCTGCGGGACGGACCGATGCTCGAACTCTCTCGCCGCAAGGCGATGGAGATCGTCGAAAAGGACCCGAAACTTCTGAGCGCCGAGAACAGGAGGATGGGGCGCGTGGTTGAAGAAAAGTATCGCAGGCAACTGCTCGAGACCGTTGCCTGACGGCGGGTGTGCGGCATAAGGAGGCAGGCGTGGCTCTAGCCATCTATCCGGGGAGCTTCGACCCGGTGACAAGCGGGCATGTGGACGTGATCGAACGCGCGCGGCATGTGTTCGATCGGGTCATCGTTTCGGTGGCGCCGAACATCCGCAAGGAGGCGCTCTTCACAACCGAAGAGCGGGTCGAAATGCTGAGAGAAGTTTGCCGGGAGTTTTCGGGCGTGGAGGTGGACTCCTTTTCCGGGCTTCTGGTAAACTACGCTGTCGCAAACGGCGCAAATGTGATTGTGCGGGGGCTGAGGGCGGTGTCCGACTTTGAGTTGGAGCTGCAGATGGCCCAGATGAACCGCTGCCTGGCGCCGGACGTTCATACAGTTTTTCTGATGACAACCACCGAGCACTCTTTTCTCAGCTCGAGTATCGTGAGAGAAGTGGCGCGGCTGGGCGGAGATGTCAGGGGGATGGTGCCGCCGGTGGTTGAGAAGTATCTTGCGCGCAAGTTTCAGACAGAATAATCTCGGAGGGAAATCAGGATGATTGACAATCAGTCACCCAGCGGTACGGTCGTGTCGTCGTCGCTAGGGCGCGGGAACGCGTCGTCTGTTGATATCATCAAGCAGCTTGACAAGCTTGAGGAACTCGTCGAGGATTCGATCCAGTTCCTCGGCCGGGCGGTCTTCATCAACACCGAACAGTTTCTTACGTACACAAACAAGATTCGCGCCTTCCTGCCGGAGGAACTCAAGTGGGCCAGCCACTACTCGCAGGAGAGCGAGCGGATGATGCTCGAGAGCGAGACTCAGGCCCGCAATGCCATCAACGCAGCGCAGGAGCAGGCGCGCATGACGACAAGCGCGGCCGAGGCGCAGGCGCGGCAGGCTCTGGATGCGGCTCAGGCCGAGGCGCAGCGCTATCTGGAGGAAGTGAAGCAGCGCGCGGCGGCCCTGGTGTCCGAGAGCGAGATCAGAAAACGCGCCCTGGAGCAGGCCGCGGAGATCATCGCCGCGGCGGAGAAAGAAGCCCTGCGCAAGCGCGATGGCGCGGATGATTATGCCTTGCAGGTGCTGGGCAAGCTGGAAGAAGTTGTCGAACAGGCCAGGGGTCCGATCCAGCGCGGCAAGGCGCAGCTCGAACGCAAGAACGGGCGGGCTGGCGACCGATGACGAGCGTCGAACGTCTTTTCCAGAACGCCCGAACCAACAAGCGCAGGATCATCCTGGCCGAGGGCGGGGACCAGCGCATCGCCGATGCCGCCGCCGAGGTACTGAAGCTCGACATCGCCCACCTCACGGTGCTCGGCGACGTGGAGGTCGTCTCGGAGCAGATTCGCTCGGCCGGGGGAGACCCGGGCGCGGTGCGTCTGATTGACCCGTCCAAATGCGGCAGGCGCGAAGCTCTGGCGAACAGCCTGTACGAAATGCGCAAGGCGAAGGGCATGACGCCCGAGAAGGCGTTCGAGCTGGCCGGGACCAATCTGTACTACCCGGTGCTGGCTATCGCCGCCGGGCAGGCCGATGGTCTCGTGTCGGGGGCCACACACTCGACGGCCGACACGGTGCGCCCGGCGCTTCAGGTGCTGAAGACCGCGCCGGGCTTTTCCATTGTTTCGAGCTGCTTTTTGATGGTGCTGCCCGACAACGGGTTCGGCGACGACGGAAACCTGATTTTCGCCGACTGCGGGCTGGTCATCAACCCGTCCGCCGAGGAGCTCGCCGACATTGCCATCGCCGCCGCCGGTTCGTTCCGGCAGCTTGTGGGAGGCGAGCCGCGGGTGGGCATGCTCAGTTTCAGCACGAAGGGAAGCGCGAGCGACCCGATGGTGGACAAAGTCGTGAAAGCCACCGAGATCGCGCGGTCGCGGATGCCCGATCTCGTGATTGACGGCGAGCTTCAGGGCGACGCCGCGCTGGTGCCGTGGGTGGCCGGAAAGAAGGCGCCCGGCAGTCCGGTTGGCGGCAGGGCAAACGTGCTGGTTTTCCCGGACCTCGGCGCGGGCAACATCGCTTACAAGCTGACCGAGCGGCTGGCGCATGCCACTGCCCTCGGGCCTATCCTCCAGGGGGTCAGGAGACCCGTCAACGACCTCTCGCGCGGGTGCTCGGCCGACGACATCGTCAAGATGGTGGCCGTCACGTCCGCTCAGGTCACGGACTCCTAGCCAGCAGGGCTCACGCGGCAGGCGAGGGGCGCGGCCCCCGCGCCGACTGCCTCACTCCGGTCGCTTCTTGGGGTGGGGCTTTTCGCGCGCTTGCGGGATGCGGGATGCGCTCTCGCGCCCGTCGAAGATTGGTAGAATAGACTATGAAAGTTCTGGTTGTTAACAGCGGATCCTCGTCTCTGAAGTACCAGTTGTTCGAGACGTCCGGCGATGGCGTTCTGGCACGGGGACTTGCCGAGCGCATCGGAGATCCGAACGGCGGCGGGCGGCTGAAGCAGCAGTCTGAAGGGAAGCAGGAGTTCGTGCAGGAACAGCCGATCCCGGACCACATCCGGGCGACGGACATCGCCTTCCACGCTCTGTGCGACCCGGAGTTCGGCGCTCTGGGCAGCATAGAGGAGATTGACGCCGTGGGGCACCGCGTGGTGCACGGCGGAGAGCGCTTCACCGGCTCGGTGCTCATAGACGGCGAGGTCGTCGCGGCAATCGAGGAGATGAGCCTTCTTGCCCCGCTGCACAACCCGCCCAACCTCATGGGCATCCGGGCGTGCCTTTCGCGAATGCCGGACGTGCCTCAGGTGGCCGTGTTCGACACCGCCTTCCACTCGACGATGCCCGAGACTGCCTATATGTACGCTCTGCCGTACGATATGTACCGCGAGCTTGGAGTGCGGCGCTACGGGTTCCACGGCACGTCGCACAAATTCGTGGCGGCCAGAGCGCGCCGGTTCCTGGACGAGCGCGGCATGGCCAGCAGCCGCGTGGTCACCTGCCATCTGGGCAACGGATGCAGCATGGCGGCCGTGCTGGACGGCAGGTGCGTGGACACGTCCATGGGCATGACCCCCGCCGAGGGGCTTGTGATGGGCACGCGCAGCGGAGACATTGACCCCGCCATTCTGCCGTTCCTGGCGAAGAAGTACGA
>JAGVUD010000358.1 GCA_019136435.1 Armatimonadota bacterium
TTCAAGGTCTGGGAACCGCGCACGCTCATATTGGAGACCGCAAGAACGCGCTCGCCTCCCGGCGTGGTGGACATCTCACCCTCGCAGTCCACGACTGCGCCTCTCGACGGCAGCGATTCGCCCGCAAGGCGCAGTCCGCACGAACGGTCAGGGGCGGATGCATACGCGAAGCCCGGGCCTGCCGCCGTAACGACAGCGTCTTCGATAGTTACGTACGCCCCGTCCGGCTGCATCTTAGCTTCGCCCACGGTCCCGGCCGTGGCGCCTGAGGCAGCAACGAAGATCGCAAAGAGCAGACTGGTTGTGAATGAGGAGAAGGTCTTCACTGGTTCACCTCGAAACGTGCGGTAACTGCAAGGTCGCCGGTTGGAGTGACACTGGCTGTCGCGTTCGGGGCGGTGATCCCCTCCCATCCCGCGAAGCGCGACCCCGCCGCGGGCACAGCCTGAAGCTCAATCGGGACATCCTGAAAGTAGATGCCCTGCCACGGCATCTGAGCGGGTGCGATGGTCAGCGAGTTTACGCGAACCGTGCCCGTCCCTCCGCCCGTGACACTCACGGTAAGGGCGGCCGTTCCGGTAAGCCCGAAGAACTTCACAGAGTGCTGTCTGAGGTACGCCGGACGCTCTGTTGCGAAGTTGCGCATGGTCTCAACCCGGGAATTCCAGTTCGCCAGAGTGTCCGGGCGCGCCCAGCGGTCGAGATGCTCCTGCATATGGGGCAGAATCGCCGCCTGTTTGGCGTCAATCTGCGCAATCACTTCGGACGTCTCGAATCGGGAGTTCAGCAGGTCCGCCATTCGGTTGATGAAACGCACGCGGAACTCGTCGTTCCGGAGCAGTTTGCGCAGCATGCGCGTAAACAGGTCTCCATTCGGGTAGTAGTGCGGCGGGGCGCTCGCCGCGGTTGCAAACCCCAGCATATCCTGCGCGTATGCCGTAGGGCCGCCGCCCATCCCCATTCCGCTGTCGGTGTCATACAGCATCCACCGCCATTTGCCGGTTGGCGTACGCGGCCGCCACTTCCGAACATTGACCGAGGGCCAGTCGGTGTTCCGGCAGTAAATCTCGATGAGGTTGTAGTCAATGTAGTTGTCGAAGTCCACCCTGTCCTTGACATACTGATAGGCGGCCGGCACGCGAAGGTCGTTGAAATAGACGTGTCTCTGCAGTTCATTCCAGGCGATGTCGTCGCCTTCGTCTATTTCGCCCGGCTCCAGCAGGTCCACGTCTTCATACCCGTGGTGGCTTTCTATGTAGTACTTGTCGTAGCGCTCGCGGAGGTTGTGGATGCCCCAGAACTCCCCGTTGATGAAGACGATGCTGGGACGATAGGCTTGAAGATCCACCTCGGTCCCTTCCATCAGCCCCTGAATCAGGCCGTCGCGAAACAGCGTGGACAGCCAGTCATTGCCCGAACTGCGGAGTATGAAGCGCGTGTAGCCAGTCATCCACCGCGTTGGGAATATCTTGTAGCGGAACTCGCCCGAGTCCGAATAGCCATCGGCATACAGGCGCAGGCTCTTCTGAGGATTAACGCTGCTGCCGCCGCCGTGGATGCGCGCGCCCGCGTCCTGCGAGAACTTCAACTGCCCGCCGGTCTCGAAGAACTCGACATGCACCGGCCGCTCCCAGGCGCTGCCATTCATCATATAGTTGCCGGTGTTGTAGAAGTCCGCGGGGTCGTAGTTGACTCCGGGCACGTAGATGCCCGTGTTGTAGTCGTAGAGATTCGCCGCGTCTGTGACGACCGAAATCACGGGTAGGGTGTAGCGCGTGGGCATGCCCGGATCAACGAAGTATGTGCTCGTGGCGACCGGACTCGGAGCCGAACCCTCCTTGAACGCCCGTGCCCTGACAACCGTCCCCATGAACACATCGCCGACGGGCGGGTTCCAGGCCACCCAGGGGGGAGCCTCGGGCGCGGTGTGGTTGATCATGGCGAGTACCGGGGTCTGGCCCGCGCGGCCGCTGACAGCCAGCGGCGGGGTGAGAACTGGCGACGACTCGGTCGGTGTGGAGCCGTCTGTCGTGTAGCGGATGGTGACGTCCGGATCGTAGGCAATGGCGGATACGGAAACATCGGCGGTGTAGAAACCCGCGGCAGGAAGCAGGCTGGGCGCGCGCAGGAATGAAGTGTACCCTTCCGTGGTGTTCGCGGCGCCCGGCGTCGGGTCCAGGAAAAACACCAGGTTCGCATCGCCATCAGGCTTGCGGCCGTAAGACCGGTCCGTGAGCAGGGAAACAGGGGGCATCGTGTCTACACGCTGGCCCTGGGGATCGGTCAGCGCAATCGTCTCACCGCCGGCGCTGATCTTGTAGCTCGTATGAAGATAGGGCCCGCTCAGCCGGTTCTTGTCGGAGCAGAACACGAGCAGGAACTCGCCCGGAGCAATGACCCTGGAAGGGAAGGTCCACTTGAATGGCGATGATGGATTGTCAGTCAGGCCATACCCGAGCAGGTTCACCGCCTCGGGCCCGGAGTTGTACAGCTCGACCCAGTCGGGATGGTCGCCGTCCTCATCCGCGATGGAACGGGTATTGGAACTCAGCATCTCGTTGAGGAAGAGATCTGCTCGCGCCTGAGGAGCGGACACGACAAGCGCCAGCAAGGCTGCCAGCACCAGGGACAACGAAGGCCCTCTACGGGAATCAACTTTCAAGAACATCAGCGGCAGCACCCCTTTCCTTCGCTGACGGCCACGCGCTTAAGATTCCAAGCACGTGGTCAAGGCTACCGCGGCCATATTAGCCCTCCGCTGAAGCGTCTGTCAACAGATGCATCACACACATGTCGCAGATGCCGCGATCCCGATATGCTCGCAGGTGTTTTGCGTCTGCCGTCCGTTGACAGCCCGCGCCTTGCCTGAGATACTGACAGCACACACCTGCGCGGGTTGCCGCGTCCAGGCCCGGACAGCGGCGCGTCGCAGGCGAAAGGGAGACATGGCCAGACACACACTCGCAGCAGTGCTGCTTGTCGTCGTCGGGGCAGCGCCCGCATTCGGCGCCGCGCAGATATGGGATCTGGGCGAGGGCATATCTGTGGGCGCCACGCCGGACGGACAGGTGACCTGCGTCCGGTATGGCGCCAATCTCAACAAGACCGCCATCTGGACGGTCCAGTACGGCACTCGAGAGCTGGGCAAGTACACGCCGGCGGGCATCGCCCGGAAGGGCTCCCAACTGGTTGTCGCGGGCCACATGGACGGCGCGGCGCATCGTTGGGACGGCAATCCCCAGGGCGCAGGGACGTGGAGCGCCCTGCCGCTGGCCGACGGGCTCTACACCTGGAAGCCGCACCGCGTACAGGCCATCGCCTCAGACGGGACCAGCGTGTGGATCGTTGGCCTGTCGGCTTACACCGGCGGGGCTGAGCATGGCTGTGTCTACACAGACAACGGCTCCACCTCATCCTGCGCCAACATCGTGATCCCCGCTCCCGGCCACGATCACTCCGAGCTGTGTGCCGTCTCAGAAGACGGCCAGGTGGCGGGCCAGGCTCAGTATGGAGGATCGGGCACGCTCACCAGCGGCGGCCGGCAGGTCATCACCGGAAGCCCGCTGCGCTTCCTGGGCAACCTGCTGGGAGGTGCCACAGCGGCCAACGAGGCCCGGGCGCTGGCGATGTCGGGCGATGGCTGCCGGATCGTTGGCTGGAGCTACATTAACCTCAATCCTCTCTACATCCAGCAGTGTTACTGGGACGCCCCTTTCACCGCAAACCGAACCGCGCACGCCATCCCGTTTCTGCCGGGCCATGTCTGGGGCGACGCCACGGCCGTTAGCCGCACTGGCATCTACATCGGCGGCGCATCGTGGAAGGTGATCTACAACTCGCAGGGCCAGCTTGCGCCCGAGGGGCAGGCCGCGTTCATCTGGGACGCCGCGCACGGCACGCGAAACCTGAAGGACGTGCTGGCGGCGGAGGGCGCCGACCTCACAGGATGGA
Source organism: Armatimonadota bacterium (assembly GCA_019136435.1). Classification (GTDB taxonomy): domain Bacteria; phylum Armatimonadota; class UBA5829; order DSUL01; family DSUL01; genus JAGVUD01. The sequence continues at coordinate 3,952 of JAGVUD010000358.1, forward strand.
GCAGGCTCAGCGACGACCTGCGCGGCACCAGCGAGCACGGCGACGGGTTCTTTGACATAACGGGCATCTCCGAGGACGGCAGATGGATTACCGGCACCGGCGCGAAGAGCGGAGTGCGCCACGCTTACGTCGCCTACCTCAACGAGGCTCCTTCGGTGTCCGCGGTCTCGCCCGCAACAGCGCCGGGCACCGCCGCGGTGCAGGTCACTATCAGCGGCCTGTGCTTCCGCGACGGGGCGGCCGTGAAGCTGTCGAGGGCCGGCCAGCCGGACATCCCGGGCACGAGCGTAACCGTATCGAGCCTGTCAAGTCTGACCTGCGTGTTCGACGTCACGGGCAAGGCCGTGGGGCAATGGGATGTGGTGGTAACCAACCCCGACGGGCAGTCAGGGACGCTGTCAAAAGGGCTGGCCGTCGTGCTGCCGGTATCGGCGCCATCCTTCGGAACCGCCGTGCGCTCGGTGGTGGATCCGATCATGGCGGACGCAAGCGGCAGATACCGGTTCAGGTTCTGGGGCAGAGCGACCGTCATTGACCCGAACACCATCCGGCTGGACGACGGTTCGGCGAACCGGCTCAAGGTGCTTGCGCCGGGACACACCGGGATCGCCGCCGGCGGCTACGCATGTGCCGTGGGCACGCTCTGCCTTACCGCCGAAGAGCCGATCTTGCTGAGTTCGTCCGTCCAGGTGTGCCCGCTCAACTGACGGGGGTGCGTGCGAGTTGCCCCGAAGCGGCGGGCTCCCGGGTCTCGAGAAGCCGGATATCCGCGGCTTCGCGCGGACGAACCACGGGCACGATGCCCTCCAGAGTCACTC
>JAGVUD010000245.1:0-949 GCA_019136435.1 Armatimonadota bacterium
TCCGCGATACACGTTGTAGCCCGTCACCCCGACGTTGTCCGTCGAGGCCGTCCAGCTCAGGTTGATCTGAGACGGAGAGATCGCCGTGGCCGTCAGGCCTGAAGGCGCGCTCGGCGCGACTGTGTCCGTCGGCGTCAGAGAGAAGTCCTTCGTCGCCGTCGCGTTGCTCGACACCGTCGCCGAGCCGCTCGCCGAGTTGAAGCCCGTCTTGCTGACGGTCACCGTGTACGTCCCGGCGTTGATATTGCTGAACGTGTACACACCAGACGAGTTCGTCGTCGTCGAGGCGCCGCCCGACAGCGCCACCGTCGCGCCCGAGATGGCCGCGCTGTTCGCGGCGTTGCGCACCGTGCCGGTCAGGTTGCCCTTTGCGGCCGTCCCAGCTTATCTCCGGCCCGAACCAGGTAACGCCCTCCTGCACCAGCTTGTACTTCTCGGTGTAGGTGCCGGGCGTGGCTGGCGCCTTGAGGATGAACGTGAACCTCCCGACCGCGCCGTTGCCGACACTCGTCTGGTCAACGTCGGACGTGCGGTTGCACGATGCCCAGTTCGGCGTGTTGCAGAACGGGCTCGAGCGGTCCTGCGGGCTGGATGTGCCCAGGTACGTGTGGCTGTGTGTCCAGGTGCCCGTGCCGGTGTTGTTGAACTCGGCCCAGACTGTCCAGGTGCCCGTGCCGGTGTTGTTGAACTCGGCCCAGACTATGGCCGTGGAACCCGCCACCATCGAGGATGGGAACGACTGCGCACGGTAGGTGGCCGCCCAGGTCGGAGCCGGAGGAGCGCCGACAACCTGGCCGATGTAGTAGTTCCAGTCCCAGCCGTTGCCGGGGTCGGTGTGGGTGCCGCAGCAGCAGCGCGTCACGTCTATGTGCCCCAGAATGCCGGGGCGCACAGCGCGGTGAGCCTTCGGCATCCCGCGCTCGTTGCAGATCTCGCGCGCAAGCAGCGC
>JAGVUD010000245.1:964-24181 GCA_019136435.1 Armatimonadota bacterium
TGCCACGCCACGTAGGCCTCACGCACCATCTGCGTGATGCGCCCGTCATACGCCGTCACGTAGTGAGCCGAACAACTGGCCGCGCAGTTCTTGAACCAGGAGATGCATCCCGCGTAGCTGCCCTCCACCGTGTGGACAATGTAAGTGTCCTTCGAGGTGGTGTAGGCGCTGTAGTTGCAGGATGCAGCCGCGTTCCAGACCGCGGGGCCGTAGTCGGTGGACGCGACCTGGTTGGCGGTGCCGTAGAGTGCCTCCACGTCCACCGAGGTCTCCTGCGGCTCGATGATGAACCGCTCGCCCGCGCGGTTTGTGTAGTCCAGACCGCGCTGGAACAGGCCGTACACCTCGCCCGCGAAGATGCGGCTGCACTCATCGTCCAGACCCGCGTACTTGATGACGCAGTCCAGCCAGGCGTCCAGCCCCTTGTCGCGGTTGATCTTCTTGGCCTTCGCGTAGTCGTCAAGCACGGCCGCGGCGCCGCGAATGCTGGCGACAGGGTCGAGCTTGAGTTCGTTCTCGGTCGCGCCCGTGAGAGATTTCGCTTCCGCCAGGGACTCGGAACTGAGCCCGTTGATCCGCAATGCCATCAGGCCGAAGCCCTTCTCGATGGTGGGGGCGAAGGCGCGGTTCTCGAAGTTGCTCCCGAAGTAGGCGAGAGCAAGGAGCAGGTCGAGAGGAACGTGGAAATCCTCGGATGCCTGCACAAAGGCAGGCATGAGTGGTTCAGACCATGGCGGCGGGGCGCCGTCGATCAGTTCCGACTCATCCAGACCGTAGTCTGGCATGGCCGCTGCCCCGCTCCCCATGACAAGCGCAAGACAGACAAGCGCTATTGTGATACGCCACATAGGGAACCTCCTGTGAGTTTCGGGCCTTGCACACAAAACCGAAAGACCAGGAGCAGAACATAATGGCAACACAGCCCACCCCCAGGACCAGAATGAGGTCGCTCCTGACCCCACACACTCTCTTTATCCCGAAACCCGGCTTTAAGATACCACCCGGCATGCCCCCTGTCAATCACTTTTTGTGCAGGAGCCGAGCGAAAGGCGGTGATGAAGAAGCGCGGGCGGAGCGCGCTGAACCGGATTGCGGCCCAGGGCGTCCGCCCGCGCAAGCGACTGTGTCCGGAGTTCGGGACGTTATCTGAGCACGACAGTGCCTCCGCTGGTCAGCTTGATCGCCGCCGCGCCGGAGATGAGAACGCCCCTGCTCGTGTCAGCCCGGGTGAACAGGCGCGTGTTGGCGGCGCTGGTCCCGTTGATGCGCACGGGGTTGGCCGCGCTCGCGCCCGTGACGGTGACATTCGGCAGGAATTGCAGGAAGTGCCCGGCGGCGAAGGACGCGCCGTCGGTGCACGTGGTGTCCATGTCGAAGTACCGGTACGGGAACCCTTCGAGCGGGTACGATCCTGACAGCACCGCTCCGAGCGCCGTAACGGGCTTGATGTCCTCGACGAGGTACTCGTCATCCGTGGTGCCGCCGCCCGGCTGGTAGAGCGCATCCAGCGTGTACCAGGCGTTGCGGCTGTTGTCCCAGCCGTAGTTCATATGGTACTGCTTCGTGGACGGCGGGATCTCCTGCCACCCGTCGCACACGATCGAGTGTCCCTCGATGCGGTACTGGAGAGGCCGGTTTGCGTTCAGGTCGTTCCTGATCTTGTCGAACCAGTCCGAGGCGGAGTAGTCCGGGCGGTCGCGCACCGCGCACGAGGTGGAGTACCGGAAGTTGTCCTCGTACACTTCCTCCATGTCGTACGTGTATGCGCTCGAGCCGTCGCATCCGTAGTCCATGCCCACCGCCAGCCCGACCTCGTGGCAGAGCTCGGCGACGGCGTTGATCTCGGCGGCGGTGGATGTCCCGCTCGCCCGGATCGGCATGTTGATCCAGTCATAGGTGTCGCTGTACGGGCTGCCGGAGCCGTACGGCGGCCAGTGCCAGTAGCGCATGATCTGCGCGCCCGCGGTCGCCACGCAGCCCACGTAAGCGCGGCCGTTAAGTCCCGGGCTGGCGCAGCCCAGGTTCGGGCACTGGTCGTTGTATGGCCACTGCTGGTGCCATGAGGTCTCGACGAGAATTCCGCCCTCCTGGTAGTTCACGAGCAGGGCGGAGCCGCTCAGACTCGCCTCGAACGCCGCGGCATCGAGTTCGAGCGCCTTCCAAGACGTCCGGTGATCGGTCTCGAGCAGCTTGACGACGTCTTCGGTGCGCGCGGTGTCAATGGGGCCCGCGCCGGCCTCCACCGCGTTGATGATTCGCTCCATGCCGCCCTTGATCAGATCGGCCATGCCCCCGTCGGATTTCGGGTCCAGCGTGTCGGTGTCCGAGTAGGCCTTGACCGCCTCGAGTTCTCTGCGCAGCGACACGATGACGTAGCCTTGCGGCCGAACGGGCACGAAGTAGCCCACCAGCCGCTTGCCGCGCCGGAGTTCTTGAACGGCTTCTGCGTCAGCCGCCAGCGAGCCGCCCCACGCTCCGTGCCGGGCGATCTGCAGCGCCACCCAGTTGTGCGCGACCCGGGCGGCCTGATCAGGAGTGACCCTCTGCGCGGCCGCCGGCGCTGCTGTGAGCAGGGCCGCTAACGATGCCATGAGGAAGATGCGTGCTTTGTTCATTGGTGCCCCCCCTCACTGCAAGGTCACGAGGACAAGAATCTGCCCCCGCGAGCCCTTCGCCAGCGGCTCCATGGCTTTGCCCAGAATCGCGCCCTGCGCGCGCGGGTGGTCGGTGACCTTCATGGCGTATCCCGGTGTTGCGGAAGTGGTGAGCAGGTCTCCCGGCGACACGGCGGCGCGGGTCGCATCCACGTTGCAGAACACGCGCCCGGCGAGCGCGACGTCGCAGTCGAAGCCGCCCGCCGTCAGCCGGACCCCCGACTTGAGGCCTTTCGCGCCCGCGACGATTCCCGCCACGCGGTGGTCGTAGGCTTGCGCGCTGACGGCGAGCTTGCCCGGGTTGCGCTCGTCAATGACAAGCACGGTTCCGGGCTCGGCCGGGCTGTCTTCGGACACATCGAAGCCCTCCGCGTAGTCCAGGCCGGTGCCGAGTTCCATAACGGTGGCGCCAGTGCCGCGATCCTTGATCAGCACATTTCCCGAGAACTCTGCAGCATAGCCGGATGCTCCGCCGCGCGAGTATATGCCAATGCCATACGTGCCATTGGCCGTGAAGTGCCCGCCGTAGTTGGTGGAGGCTCCCGTGTTGTTCGCGTAGCCCTGCACCCCCCGGCCGTTCGCGCCGGTTGCGACGAAGTATCCGCCGCGGCCATAATCACCATCCGCGCCGCCGCGGACACCGTAGTTGGAAGAGCCGGCCGCGTCGTAGGACGCATATCCCCAGACCCCGTAGCCGTTGCTGCCCGACGAGGTGCCGTAAACGCCCGCGTCGGAGAGCCCCGATACGCTGCCATAGACGCCGTACGTGCCGCTGGCGAGGAATCCGAAGTTGCCGCTGGAACTGTGCAGGCCATAGACAGCCCGGGCCAGCGTAGTAGATGTGCCGTCGGTTTCGGCATAGACCGCGTCGCTGTTGTTGGCGGTGTTGGTCGTCTCGAAATAGCCCGCGCTGCCGGTGCCGGCAGCCGTGGCCTGGAGGGCGTGCGACGGGTTGGCGGTCGTGGTCGTCCGTATTCGCGCGCCCAGACCGGTGCCCGAGTTGTATGCGTTGAGGCCGATGCCGCTTCCGTTTGTGAACCCCACCAGTGCGTTCGCGGAACTGGCGGAGTTGCTGATCTGGAAGTATCCCGCTTCGCCGTCACCCGACGCATAGCCGAACACAGCCTGGCCATCGCCGTTGGTGGTGGCGTAGAGAGCCGGGCTGGAGTTGGCGTCGTTGCCGATCTGGAAGCTGCCGGCGTTGCTTCCGGGAGGCCCGGTGGTGTAACCGCGGACGGCGTCGCCGGTGCCCGATGATTCGCCGTAGAGGGCGAATCCGGTGCTGCTGCTCGTCCCCTGGACGCCTTCGTCGCTGCTTGTCGTGACGCCGTGTACGCCCTGGCTGACCCCGCCCAGGTAGCCGAACGAGCCGCCCGAGAAGTTCGAGCCGGCCACCCCGTACGGCTCCGTGCCGGCTTTTGCGAAGCCGTAGACGCCGTACTCGGTTCCTCCGAGGTACCCGTAGTTGCTTGAACTATGGCCGGTGATCGCTGCGCCACCGCCGATATTCGTGACCTTGAAGGCGGTGCTGGCGCTGTCAATGGATTCTGTGTAAGGCAGGTCCAGATCGCCCGCCCGCAGAGCGAACGGCGCCGAGGTCAACTTCGACCGCGGCGACAGCGTCTCCGGTGCGCCCAGCGGGTCCATGACGATCTCGAGCCAGACGTCGGTCTGGTCATCGAGCGTGGTTGGAGTGACCGGCGTCAGTTGTGTGGTAAACACGCCGCCGCTGGTCTGGACTTTGACCGCCGCGGACGTCCAGAATGCCGTGCCCGCCGTTTCGACGGTGTACAGCTTGAACTGGACCTGGTAGGTACCGTCGGGCACAGGCTTGCCGATCGCATCGGTCAGTTTGCCCTGGTAGTTGATGCTGGCGGGCACGTCCTGAGCGTACCCCGGCAGCACGGTGGTGAGCGCCGCGCAGACAACAGCGGCAGCGATGAGTGTGCGTGTGAGCATTTCGCTCCTCCTTTTCCCTCCCGCATGTGGAGCAGCCATCGCTATGCGGCCGGCCCGGGCCGGCTCGCCAGTACAGAATGCCCTGATACGCCTGTACGTCTGGCCACGTCGCCAAGTCTGTCAGGCAGTTGCCGTTCGCCCACATGCCGGGGCGGGTGATACCGCCGGTTTTGCAGGAGAAGCCGATGTTTGAAGGAGTTCCCGCAAGCGGTCGCGCCAGAGGCGCACGACCCGCTGGTCAGCTTCCCCTGTTTCCAACAGTACTTTACACCAGCCTGCTGCCGCTGTAAAGGGCCTGCGCGGTGCGCGGATTGCTCCGCTTACAGCGAGACCTTCGCGGAGTGGTATTCGTACTTGTCCCAGCGATCGTCGTCGTTCAGAATGCGCGGGTCGGCCGTGGTCGTCAGCCATTCGTCCAGCTTTGCACGCAGGCGATTTCGTATGGCCGAATACTGGCTGTCCACGGCCAGATTGTTCATCTGCCAGGGATCGTTCGCGACATGGTACAGCTCCTCGGCGGGCCGTTTCGCCGTCGCCAGTTCGCACAGCTCTCTGATCCCGGGTTTCGTTCTGCCTTCCAGGAGCAGGCGTTTTGTCGGGGAACTGTCAATGTCGCTGAACGGGCCGAGGTCATTCAGCTTCTCCGGGTCGCCCGCGGGCCACCTGCCGGGACGGAGGTTGCGGATGTAAAGGAATTCGCGCGTGCGGATGGCGCGGCAGGGGTAGCTGAGGTTGCCGCGGCGGGCGAATGCGTGGCGCTCGCGCTCGATGAAGACCATCTCGCGGTTCAGTGGTCCGCTTCCTGAGATGAGCGGCAGGATGCTCTGCCCTGTCATGGCGGGGAGAGGTTCGAGCCCGGCCGCGCGCAGGAATGTGGGCGCCAGGTCGGTGAGGCTGACGAGTTCGTTCGAGACCTTGCCGCTCAGTCCGCCCGAGGGCCAGCGGATGGCGAGTGGCTCCCTTGTTCCCGCGTCGTAGACGTTCGCCTTCGCGCGAGGGAACGGAAGCCCGTTGTCGCTTGTCACGGCGACGATTGTGTTTGAAGCCCTGCCCGAGGCGTCGAGTTGCGCGAGGATGTCTCCGACGGACTCATCGAAGCGCCTGGCTTCCAGGTAGTAGTCCAGCAGATCGCTTCTCACGGCGGGGTCGTCAGGCAGAAACGGAGGCACTCTCACCTTCGCCGGGTCCAGCCCGGCCCTCGCTCCGCTTCCCTGCTCGTACGGCCTGTGAGGCAGATGGCTGCCGAACCAGAAGAAGAATGGGCGGTCCTTCGGCGCCTGCTCCAGAAACCGCGCGAAGCTCTTGAAGCCCGGCCCGGCGGGATTGCGCGTTCGCCCGCTTTTCTCGACGGATCCCGGGCTCCAGCCCTTTCCCGTGCATCCAACGAAGTACCCGGCTTCCTCGAGCAGATCGGGGAAGGAGCGGAACTCGGGGCGTAGAATGCTGTGCAGATTGGCGCCTTCGGCCAGACGATGCGGCGCCTGCCCCGTCAGGAGCGACCCGCGCGAGGCTGTGCAGGTTGGCGCTGCGGTGAAGGCGTGCGTGAAGAGCACCCCTTCGCGCGCGACGCGGTCGAATGCCGGGGTCGCGATGACCGGGTCGCCGCAGGCGGATGCGTGGGGCCAGGACCAATCGTCGGCGATTGCGAGAAGGATGTTGGGGCGCTCATCGCTGGATCCGCCGTGGCTGTGGGTTGTGAGGCCGCAGGCCGCCAGTCCGCCCGCCGCCGCGCCTGCCAGAAGAGTTCGCCTTGTCATTGCCATGCCTTGCCCTTTCGTGCCGGTGTGCCGCTCAGCACCCGGCGCTGAATGAGTTTGCGGTTCGGGCCGGCAAGTCCTTCCCGCGACAAGTGCGCCCCGGGCTGTCGAAAGGTGGTATAATTGGTTCACTGCACACTGTCACAGGATTGCAATACTGGCGGGAAAGGTGTGACTGAGATGGAAGCACTGGCGCGAATCTTAAACGGGCAGAGAGGGCGCAGAGCCTTGGCACGTGTCTCGGGCTTTACCCTGATCGAACTTCTTGTCGTCATCGCGATCATCGCAATTCTCGCCGCCATCCTGTTTCCCGTGTTCATGCGGGCAAAGCAAAGCGCGCTCGCTACTCAGTGCCTCAACAATGTGGTGCAGATATCCAGGGCGTGGGTGATGTACACGGACGACAACAAGGGGCAGTGTCCGCCGCTTATGATGGTCGTCTCCGGCGGCAACAACATGACGTGGGAAGGCATTCTGCGCCCGTTCGTCAAAAGCACGGGCGTTCTGAGCTGCCCGTCCATTTCGTTCCGCGCGGACGAGGGCGTGTATGACGCCGCAAAGAATCCCCACGGCTACAACACGCTCGGCGTCAATATCAACCTGTTCAACTACTGCTGGCTGTTCCCGGTGAAGCAGTCGGACATAGATAAGCCGTCCGAGACCGTGTACCTGTGCGATTCGGACGGGATGCACTATGTGGGGCTTCCGCCCGGCCCGGGCCCCAGCCGTCTGTGGACCTGGGCGCCGGTGTACTCGGACGGCACGAAGCCACCCACCGGGGCGACCTACCCCGCCCGTCCGGCCGCCCGGCACAACGGCCGCATCACTGTAGCGTTCTGCGACGGGCATGCGAAGGCGATGGACCCCGAGACCCTTTACGCGAAAGAGGTGAACCGGGAAGGGCGCAAAGTTGCTTACTACAACGGCGGCACGGGCGCGGGGGCGTGGGTGAACTTCCCGTCAATCGAGATTTTCAAGTACTGGCAGACGGCGGCAACTCTTCCGCACTGGTAAGCTGCCGGGGGGGAGGGGAAGAAAAGTAGCGGAGGTCGGACTTGAACCGACGACGCCGCGGGTATGAGCCGCGTGCTCTGACCAACTGAGCTACTCCGCCACGCTGCGCGCTCCGGGCGGCTGCCGCGCCCGGGCCGATTGCTTCACTATTTTACCCCAAAACGTCAACGCAAGCACAATGCCAGCGGATGCGCGCGCACGGCTGATACTCGCAACGATGGCGGAGGAACCGGTGGAGACATCCTGGGAGCCGGATGTCTCCACCGTCTGTGAGGCAGATGTTAAGGTGCTGCGGGGCTTCTGGTCTCTGGCTCGGGCTCCGGCTCCGCCGGCGCGGCTGGGCCTGACCGGTGGCGCGTCCCGCGGCTGATGCGCTCTTTCAGAGTCTCAGTGAGCTTCGCGTTCTGCTCGGGGGTCAGCAGGGCTCTGACGCCCACCCAGAAGTCTATTCCGCCCGCGGCGAGCTGTTCCTGAATCCCGCGGATCTGAGAGACAACACTCTTTGCCTCCGCGGCGTCCGGGGCGCTTGCGAGCATAATCTCGGATACGCGCCGGTAGAGCGCCGGGAGTTGCTCAATGAGAGGCCGGCTGCTTTCCGACTTGCGTTCGGCCAGGTTCTTGATGGCCGCTTTCTGCTCTTCGGTGAGGCCGAGTACTGAGCCGAGCCGCGGCATATCGAGGGGTCCCGGGGCGAGCCAGTCCGTGCCAGACAGAGCAGACGCGCGCGGCGGCACCGGATGCCCGGGCGCGCGATCGCGTCCGGCGGGCGCCACCGGGCCCTTTCGCTGGCCCTGCTCTTCGGAAATCGCCGGGGATACCGCCGCCATGACAATGAGCGCGAAAGCGGCCGAAAGGAAACAGGCGATCGTCTTCATTTTCCACCATCCTGTTTGCGGGTCACGCGGTCAAGGGCTTCTTTAGCCGCTGACGAATTCGGATCGGCTTTCAGTGCTTTTCTGAAGCACGCGGCAGCGTCGCCGGGCTTACCCTGCGCTTCGAGCACCTCGCCCATTCTGATCTGGACGCTGCTCCAGTGGGGCGCGAGCCTGGCGGCCGCGCTGTACGCGGTCAGAGCCTGATCCAGCTTGCCCGTCGCCTGGTAGCAACGTCCCGCAAAGTAGCGCGGGGTGCCTTTGTCCGGCGCGAGGGCCGCGGCCTGCGAGAATTGAAAGACTGCTGCCTGGTGGTCTCCCTCGTCATACAGCGCGCGGGCATAGTCCATCCGGGCCCAGTATGCTGCTGGCTCAAGGGCGACCACGGCCTTCAGTTGCGCCAGCGCATCCGTGCCGCGCTTCTGCTCGCGGTAGATTCCAGCGAGCTTGCGCCGCAAAAGGACCGAACCCGGCGACTTCGCCAACGCTGTTTCGAGCGCCTGCTGCGCCTCGGAAGTTTTACCGTCCCGGGCAAGCAGTTCAGCTTTGCGGAGCGTCTCCATATCCTCAGCGGTGGGGAGCGCTGGAGGGTCCGTGGAGAGCATCTTCAGCACGATAAACTCGAGGCGCGGCATCTGATCCAGGCTGATGGTGCCATTGATCAGGCAGGTCACCATGCCGCGGGGGTCCGTGTTCACTGCAAGAAGCCAGTCTCCCTCGGGTGATGAGTAGGCGGTGCCCTTCCTGCGTCCCGTGGCGTCCGTCAGCAGAGTGTACCAGCCCAGCCGCTCCATTTCGGCGGCATAGTGCTTCACAGCGCTTTCGAGGATCCCGCCTGACGCCGCGGCGGCGCCCTCCGGCGCATAGCGGCGAAGCACGACGTAATTGATGCCCTCGAGCGCCGGATCGCGCTGTTTGAGGCCGGCGAGCACCGGCCCCTCGATTCTGAGTTCCTGCTTCTTGACGATCCTGGCAGCCTGCTTGATGGCCGGTTCGGGCGGGGCGCCGGGCGCGGCAGAGGTGGCAACGCGGACGGCGGACAGCAACACGGAAAGCAGAGAGACGGCAATAACGCGGATCATCATCAGAGCCACTCCTCGGCGCTGGCGTCCGTGATCCATGACAGCGGGTCTTCAGTCTCAGCAGCGGCTACGAGCGGGGCAAGGCCTGTCGAGACCATGTCGGCGACCTCTTCCGCGACGGAGTCCTCAGAAGCGGGAGGGGCGTAGGCGACGAACTCGGGATCTGGCTCGAGTCCGGCAAGGGAGCGCACGGGCGCTGGCGCGGTGGCCTGGCTCCGGACCGCGGAGGCAATAGTCCGTGGGCGCGAGTCTACCGCCGCAGGTGCGCGCAGCCTTCCTTTTGACTGTACTGGCCTCGTGGGGTTCACCTCGCCCTGCGAACCAGCCGTGACGGGGCGAGCATCCGCAGTCTGCGGCTCGGCCATTGTTCGAGGCGCGGGCTGCAACGCGGCTTCCGGGACCTTTGTCGCAGTCGCGGCCGGCGGCGCGGGGGCGGAAGCTGTGTGATCGACGGGCACCGGGCGGAGCAGCAGAGCCGAGCCCGCGATGACCGCAAGAACCGCGGCGGCGGCCAGCCCGGCCCAGACCGGTTTCGGTGTCCCCCGGGCCGTCCGTCTCGCGCCATGCGGCTGCTCGAGAAGCGGGAGGAGGCGCTGCCATCCGTCATCGGCCGGCTCGGCGCGCTCAAGGACTGAAAGCGCCGCAAGCGCACCGCGAATCTCTTCGCAACTGCTCCGGCACGAGTCACACGAGAGCAGATGCGCGGCAACGTCGGCGCATTCGCCGGAGCTCAGCCGGTCATCAAGAAAGAGCGATATTCTTCTTTGAACCCGACGGCAATTCACTGCGGAGTTCCTCAGCACTCATGTGGGGCGCGAGCGCCCTCCGGAAAGCCTCGCGCGCTCTGTGCAGGCGCACGTTGAGAGCGTTCACCGAGCACCCCACCACCTCGGCGATCTCCTCGTAAGAAAGACCTTCGAGATGTCTCAGTACCACCAGTATCCGGTAATGCGGCGGCATAGCCATCAGAGCCGCCTGAACCGCGTCCCGCGCGGCCTTTCGCTGCAGGAGCCGCTCTGGATCCGCCTCCGTGTTCTCGGAGACAGGCTCCCAACTCGAATCGCTGGAAAGCTGATCCACCGAAACCACGGGCTTCCGCTTTCGCAACTCGTCGAGGGACAGGTTGGTGGCGATGCGGTAGATCCAGGTGGAGAACCTTGCGTTCCCCCTGAAACTGTCGAGCGACCTGTGGGCCCGCAGGAAGACCTCCTGCTTCACATCCTCCGCATCGTCGGGGTTGCCGAGGATTCGAAGGACGAGATTGTAGACCCCGGGGGCGTGGCGCCTGTAGAGCTGCCCGAACGCGTCCAGGTCCCCCGATCTGGCGAGGCTGACAAGATGACTCTCATCGAACTGCAAGCGTCTTGATCCTCACCGCCATCGTGTCCCCAGCCCTATGACGGGTTCTGGCGTTTCGGTCTTAACAGGGCCGGCACGGTCAGGCGCGCGCCGCGCTGTCCTCCGGCCTCGTGGCGGCGGCCGTCAATCCATGTGGTCCGGAGTGGCCTGCAGCAGGCCGAGCAGCGCCGCTCGCCGCACGGCCTGAATCCGGTTCGAGACATTGAGTTTGTCGTAGATACGGGCGATGTGGAAGTCAACGGTGCGCTTGGAGCAGTAGAGTTCCGAGGCGACTTCTTTGTTCGACTTCCCTTCGATGACGAGCCCGAGCACCTCCGATTCACGCTTGGTCAGCCGAATCTGGAGATCGCTATCGGCGTCCGGCGAATGTACCCTTGCCATTCCCGTTCTCCTTTCGGTCTCAAGGACGAGCAAGTCACAGGCGCCCATCGCTCGCGCGCATGCGGCATCCTTGCGGAGCCAGACCCCCCTGCTTCGCGCCGAGCATCCCGGTTTTGCGGCGGCAGTAAACGAGACACATCCAGCCCGGGCGCGGCATCGTGCCTTCCCGGCCTGCAGCGGCCGCCAGGGCACCGCGACAGCCTTCGTGCGCCGGACGGCTCAAGGGGACTACCCGCAACCAGGTGCCGGGTTCCCTGTAGGTGCCTGTCCGGCCGGTTTCAGTCTGGTAATTATACCGGGTTGGTTCCGGCCGCGCAAGCGTCGCCCGGTACGAGCCCGGATCCCGCAGGCGGGGAGTCCTGTTGTGGCTGGCGGCGCGGAGTTGACACCTGAGGGGTCACGGAATACGATGTTCAGGCCCGAGCCGTTTCGGGGCTCGCGGGTGAGAATGTCAGACCCATGAGCACGTCGCCAGATACCGATATCGCAAAACGCGCTGCAGAACTGCGGGCTACACTTCACGACTGGAACTACCGCTATCACACGCTGGATGCTCCGGCCGTCTCGGATGCTGAGTACGACCGTCTGTTCCGCGAACTTTCCGAGATCGAGGCGCTGCATCCGGAGCTGCGGACGGACGATTCCCCGACGCAGCGTGTGGGCGCACCGCCCGCCGCGGCTTTCCAGGCGTCGGAGCACCGTCTGCCGATGCTCAGTCTCGCGAACGCGTTCAGCGGCGAGGAACTGGCGGACTTCGACCGCCGGGTTCGGCGAATGCTCGACCTTACCATTGAAAACAACCTCGAGTACGTCGCGGAGCTGAAGTTCGACGGGTTGGCGGTCTCGCTGACGTACGAGCGGGGAGTGCTGATCGTCGGGGCTACGCGAGGCGATGGGTACCGCGGGGAGAATGTGACCGCGAATCTGCGGACGGTGCGTGATATCCCGCTCGTTTTGCCGGCGGACGGCGTGTCGGTTCCTGAACTGCTCGAAGTGCGCGGAGAGGTGTACCTGACGAAGGCCGAGTTCGAGCGCATCAACGCCGAGCGCTCGGCTGAGGGGCGGCCCCTGTTCGCAAACCCGCGCAACGCCGCCGCGGGTTCGGTCCGCCAGCTTGATTCCTCCGTCACGGCGAGCCGGAATCTGCGATTCTTCGCGTACGGAGTGGGCGAGGTTTCGGGCATATCCTTCACGGGGCAGAGACAACTGCTCGATGCTCTTCACACGTGGCGTTTCCCTGTCAATCCTCACACACGGCTCTGCGCGGATATACAGGAGGTGGAGAGCTTCTGCGAGCACTGGGCGGTAGAGCGTCAGAGCCTCGATTACGAGATTGACGGCGTCGTGGTGAAGCTCGACTCGCTCGAGCTTCAGAACCGCCTGGGGAGTGTCGCCCGGAGTCCGCGGTGGGCGATCGCTTACAAGTTCCCGGCGGAGGAAGCCGTCACGCGCGTGACCGGGATCGTGGTGCAGGTGGGCCGGACGGGCGCGCTGACCCCGGTTGCGGAACTCGAGCCTGTATCGGTGGGCGGCGTAACCGTATCGCGGGCAACACTGCACAACGAGGACGAGGTCCGGCGCAAGGACATCCGCATCGGCGACTGGGTGAACGTCCGAAGGGCGGGCGAGGTCATTCCGGAAGTCGTGTCGGTGATTCCAGAAAGGCGCCCTGAAGACGCGCGTGCCTTCGAGATGCCGCAGCGGTGTCCGATCTGCGGGTCGGACGTTGTCCGGGAGCCCGGGGAGGCTGTGGCGCGGTGCGTCGGACTCTCGTGCCCCGCGCAGATACTGGAGCGGTTGGTTCACTTCTGCTCGAAGGGAGCCATGGACATTGACGGCCTCGGACCCGCTATGATCCAGCGGCTTCTCGAGTCGCGGCTGATCTCGGACGCATCGGATCTGTATCGGCTGACTGTGGACGATCTGCTTGCGCTGGACGGGGTGCAGAAGAAGCTGGCGGAGAAGATTCTGGCGGCGATCGCGGCATCCCGGACGCCCGCGCTGGACAGCTTTATCTTTGCCCTGGGCATCCGTCATGTGGGCGAAAGCGTTGCGCGGCTTGTCGCGGAGAAGTTCGTATCTCTGGAGAGTCTTCTGGATGCGGAAGAGCCGGCGATTGCGGAGATCAAGGGTGTCGGCCCCGCGATTGCGGGTGAACTTGCGGGTTTCTTGAGCGACGGCAACAACAGGTCGCTGCTCGACAGGCTGCGCGAGAACGGCGTGAACCCGATGCGGTTCCAGGCGAACAACGCTGTGAGCGCCGGGCTGGCAGGCAGGAGCATTGTGTTCACGGGTACACTGGAGCGTCTCACACGCTCCGAGGCAGAGGATATGGCGCGCAGGATGGGGGCTGAGCCAAGATCGTCGGTGACGGGCGGCACGAGCATGGTCGTGGCCGGAACTGGCGCGGGCTCTAAGCTTCAGAAGGCGCGGGATCTGGGGATCACTGTGCTCAGCGAGGACGAGTTCAGGGCGCTGGCCGGAGCGCAGGATTGAGACGGCCGCACAAAGTGCGTGTCAGCGTGAGTGCGGCGAAAGGTGATTTGGAACTATGAAGAGCGATGACGAGGGTTTCGAGTTCGTGGACAAGCGGCGGACATCGTCCGCGGAGCCTTGCGGAGACGCAGAGCCATTGACAGATGATGCGGTGTGCGCACAGCAGGACGAGGACGCAAGCTCCTCAAGCGAGCCGTCTCCCGGCGAAGCAGAGGATGCGGGGCAGATGACGTTCGACGTTCCGAGCCTGCTCGGCTACATGTTGGGGCTGCTCGGGTCTGCGGCGTGGCAGTGGATGGGCGTGGTGGTCAACCCTGCCACGGGCGGTGCAGACACGGACCTCGCGCAGGCGCGGCTCGCTATTGACACGTTCGAAGCGGTGGCGGGCAAGCTGATGCCGCACCTCGATGAGATGGGACAGCGGGAGGTTCGCGGGGCGCTTGCCGATTTGCGGATGAACTACGTTGAACGCGGTTCTGGCTCGGCGGGAGGGCGATCGTAGTGGAGCGGTTGTGGGCGCCGTGGCGGATGGCGTACATTTCACAGGGAGAGCGGGGCGGCTGCATTTTCTGTGACAAGCCCGGTGAGAGCGACGAAGCCGCCATGATCGTCGCGCGGGGAGCGCATGCGTTTCTGATGATGAATGCCTATCCCTACAACAATGGGCATCTCCTCGTTGCTCCTTATTCGCATGTGGCCGAACTCATGCTGCTGTCGCCAGAGGAGCGTTTGGAAGTCATGGACTTTGTCTCGCTTGGGGTGGACCTGCTGGCCGATGTCTGCAGTCCGGACGGGTACAACATCGGTGCGAATCTGGGTCGCGTCGCAGGCGCGGGGGTTGCGGACCACGTTCACTTCCACATAGTGCCGCGCTGGAATGGCGACACCAACTTCATGCCGGTCATCGCCGACGTGAAAGTCATCCCCGAGGCGCTCGAGGCCGTGCGGGGCAAGCTGCAGGCGGCGCACTCAGAGCGAAGGCGGCGCAATGGCTGACGAGAAGCGAGAAGCGCTTGCCCCTGTTGCGGAAGAAGCTTCCGCCTGCCAGAAGTGCCCGCTGGCGGAGACGAGGACGCTGGTTGTGTTCGGCGAGGGCAACCCGGATTCACCCCTGTTGATCGTCGGCGAGGGTCCGGGAGAGCGGGAAGACCTGACGGGGCGCCCGTTCGTCGGCCGGGCCGGTGCTCTTCTTGACGAATGCCTTGCCGAGAACCGGATCACCCGCAAGCATGTCTACATCACCAACATCGTCAAGTGCCGCGCGTGCTCCTCAGAGAACAGCCGCAAACGCAACCGCCCTCCGTCCACCGCCGAGACGAACGCCTGCCGCCCGTATCTCGACAGGCAGCTCGAGATCATCCGGCCGCGCGTAGTGCTCTGTCTAGGTTCCCCGTCGGCCAACGCGCTGATCCACACGAACTTCCGGATCATGCAGGAGCGCGGGAGGTTCTTCGAAGTTCCCTTCGCCGACTACGCCATCGCCGCGCTTCACCCCGCCTACATCCTGCGGCAAGGCGGGCAGGCGTTTCGCGATGTCCGTGCGACGCTCGTTGCTGACATCGGCGCCGCCAGGCTCAAGGTGGTGGAGATCAGGAAGGCCGAGGCGAAGACGCTGTTCTGATGGGCTAGCGGGTCTCTTGCTGGACTTCGCGCGGTATCGCCCCGATCAGCGAGAGAATGCGGTTCAGATCCTCCTCGCCGTAGAACTCGATGGTGATGGCCCCGCGGTCCTCGTTGAACACGACGCGGACATAGGTCTGAAACAGCTTGCGAAGCTGCTCTTCCACCGCCAGAAGGTCGGGTTTTGCGGCGGGCGCATTTGTTTCACGTGAAACAATTCGCGTGGTGGCGGCCTTCGACCAGCCTCGAACCAGCCGCTCCGCCTCGCGCACGGAGCACTTCCTGCGGATGATCTCGTCGGCGACAAGCGCCTGAAGCGCGGGGCTGGGAAGGGATAGAAGCGTCCGCGCGTGCCCCTCGCTCATCTCCCCTTTCTCGAGCCGCTCCTGCACACCCGCCGGGAGCAGAAGCAGCCGCAGTGTGTTCGCGACCGCGGGCCGCGATTTGCCCACGCGCGAAGCCACCTCTTCCTGCGACAGATCGAATTCGTCCATCAGCCGGCGGTACGCCCTGGCGGCGTCGAGAGGGCTGATATCTTCCCTCTGCAGGTTCTCAACCAGAGCGATCTCGAGGGACTCCTGGTCGCGGACGTCCCGCACGATGACGGGCACCTGGGAGAGCCCGGCTATGCGGGCGGCCTGAAGCCTCCGCTCGCCCGCCACCAGTTCGTAACGGCCGTTGTCCGCCGGCCGAACGACGATGGGCTGTATGATGCCGTGGGCCTTGATCGACTCCGCCAGCTCCGCGATAGCGGATTCGTCCATGCGCCTGCGCGGCTGGAACGGATTCGTAGCTATCAGATCAACGGGAACCTCTATCACGCTCCGCGAGGCCGTGCCCCTGCTCGGGATCAGCGCGGAGAGACCCTTACCCAGTCCTGTCCTGTCCAAATCTCATCACCTCCGCCGCCAGGCGGCTGTAGCTTTCGGCGCCTTTCGATCTTGGGTCGTAGAGGATGACCGGCAGCCCGTGGCTCGGAGCTTCGGACAGACGCACATTCCTCGGTACGACCGTCGGGGAGACAAGGTCGCCAAAGTACTCCCTGACCTCTCGCACGACGTCCTGACTCAGCCTTGTGCGGTAGTCGAACATCGTGAGGATTACCCGGGCTATCTCGAGTTCCGGATTCAGTTCGCGGCGCACAAGCCCGAACGTGCGCAGCAGTTGGCTGATGCCCTCGAGCGCATAGTACTCGCACTGGATCGGGATCAGGGCGAAGCGCGCCGCCGTGAGTACATTGATGGTCAGAAGGCCCAGTGCCGGCGCGCAGTCAATCACCACCCAGCCGTACCGGTCTTCGATTCGGGTGAGCGCTGTCTTCAGACGCGTCTCCCGCGAAATGAGGGATATCAGTTCGATGTCGGCGCCAGCAAGGTCCAGTGTCGAGGGAACGACGTCAAGCCCCTCGATCTGAGAGCGGGTGATTGCGTCCTCAATCGCCTCGCCGCCCAGCAGGACGTCGTAGATCGTGCGGTCGAGCTTACTCTTGTCCAGCCCAATGCCCGACGTCGCATTGCCCTGGGGGTCCATGTCCACAAGCAGTACGCGCTCCCCGGCAAGAGCCATGCAGGCCGCGACATTCACTGCGGTTGTGGTCTTGCCCACGCCGCCCTTCTGGTTGACTACGGCAAACTTCAGCGCCAAAGGGAATACCCGCCTACCATCTCTCGAGGACTGCTCCTCGTCAACGCTACGCACAGCACTGCTGCATCTCCTGCCCGATATCCCGGCCCCCGCAACAAAAAAAGGAGCGCGCCCTGGCGCGGCTCCTCTTCTGTGCAAAGGCGGACTGCCGGTTTCCGGCCTGAGGGCCTAACGAATGCTGTCCGCCCTCATGCGCCGCAGCATCATCTCCGCCACATCTTCGCCGCTCACGCTATACTCCCCCCGCTCGATCTTCGCCCCCAGGTCGGCCACAAGATCCTCCCGGACGTCCGGTGTCCCGGACACGGCCGCCATCGCAACTCCGATAGCTTCCTCGCGGGAAGTGGGCGGACGCCGGTTGCACTCTGCGTCCTTCGCGTCCTGCCCGGAACCCGCCGGAAGGATGCCTGCTCCGGTGGATTCACGCGCTCCGGCCGTTGCCTGACCAGACTCTGTTGCGGTTATCTTCATGCTCCGTCAATCTCCGCTTCTGTCAACAGGTGAAAGGGGTGCAAGCTTCACTGTGCCATCACGGCCGGCAACCATCCGTCGCCGTTACTGCCGGGCACGCCCCTCGCTCACCGGATCGCCTGCGGGCATCCTGTTCCACGCTGCAAAATCGCCGGCTGCACCTGCCATGTTTTCGGGACTGCGAATGGGGCTCCTCAGGGTCAGGCGCCCGTAAATCGCATCCGTTTGAAAGGCCTGCTCAGCCTTACCGATGTGCAGTCTACTCCTACAAGTCACTCAAGTCAACAAGCCACCCCCCGGGAATCTGTGTGGAGGTCTCCCGCACCAGCATCGCAGGAGCCTTGCGGCCCGGCAGAGAAGAGGCTTCCGGGCCTGTCGGGCCGCAGCGCCTGCGGGAGCAGTTATTATCATCAGGTAGGAACCAGAATGCCAGACAAGACCAGCAAAGCGAAGAAAGAACCCAACCGAAACGGCACGCACATCGTTGGCGTTGACATCGGCGGCACGAACGTGCGGGCGGCATTGTTCGACCTTGACGGGACAAAACTCGCCGAGGCACGCAATGACACGCTCGCGCCGAGAGGTCCCCGGACGGTCGCAAAGCAGGTGTCGGAGACAATAGCGAAGTGCCTCGACAAGGGCAACGCCGCTGGGGCCTCCGTCGCCGGTATCGGGTGCGGGATGCCCGGGCGTATCACCGCGGACGGCGTGGTACTCTGGTCGCCGAATTTCCCGAGCATCGAGGGCGTACCCCTGGCGGACTGGATCGCGAAGCCGCTCGGGCTTCCCCTCTGGATGGAGAACGACGTCAACGTGGCAGCGCTCGGGGAGTTCGAGTTCGGGGCGGCCAAGGATGTCAACAGCCTCGTGATGTTGACTCTTGGAACCGGCATAGGCGGCGGCATAATCCTGGACAGGCGTCTCTGGAGCGGGTTCAACGCCGGCGGCGCCGAGATCGGGCATCACGTGGTGAATCCGGGCGGCCGCAAGTGCGGCTGCGGAAACCACGGCTGCCTGGAAGCCATGGCCCAGAGGGACGCAATCATCGAGCGCGCCGCGCTCAAAATCCAGACAGGACGGCCCAGTCTGCTCGCGCAGAAGGTGGACTCTCAGGTAGATGCGATCACACCCGCTCTCATCGCCGACTGCGCGCACGAGGGAGACGAGATCTGCATAGAGACGTTCGCCGAGACGGGATTCTGGATCGGCGTGGGGATCGCAAACATGATCAACATCCTCAACCCCGAGATGGTGATCATCGGAGGGGGAATCTCGGAGGCGGGCGACGTGCTCTGGAGGCCGATGCTGCGCACCGTGAAAGCCTACGCAATCCACGAGTCCCGGCTTGTCTGCCAGGTTGTCCCCGCGAAGCTCGGCGACGACGCAGGGGTTATGGGCGGGTTCACGCTCGTGCGCAGAACTCTGGAGGCCGGGGGCTGATAGGATGCGAAGACATTGCCAGTCAGCTTCCGCCCGCGGATGGCGGGGATACGTACGGAGCATTCGCACGTGCGGCGTTCTGCTCGCACTGCCGCTTCTGCTTGTCAGCCTCGCACTGCCGGGATCGTCCGCTTCAAAGGTCACGTTCGACTCCGCGGGCATCGCCATGGCGGACGGCAAGCCGTTCTTCCCCGTAGGAATCTACGTCTATAAGCTGAACTCGGACATCATGGCCGACCTCCACGAGCAGCAGTTCAACACGATCGTGAACATCTCGGGCGGCTTCGAGGCCGGTCAACTCGACTACATCCACCAGCACGGCCTGAAGACAATCGTGCCGTCGTCCACCGAATGGGTCAAGGCGGCGAAGGATCACCCGTCGCTGCTCGCGTGGTATCTGACGGACGAGCCCGAAGGCCGGGGCGACGCGGCCGAGGCGGAACGGAAGCGGTATCTGGAACTCAAGCAGACCGACCCCGCGCACCCGATCGGCCTCTGCCACTACAGCTTCGCGGCGATCGAACGCTTTAAGGACGCCTGTGATTTCACGATGTCCGACGTGTATCCCGTGACAGCAGCCCGGGATGTCCCGCTGGCGAATGTGGGGGTGCATCTTGACGAGATACACCGCGTCCACGGAAGAGGCTTCCCGGCGTGGGCGTGGATTCAGGTGTTTGGCGGCCCGAACACGGACGGCGGCAAGTGGGCGGTTCCTCTTCCGCACGAGGTCCGTTGCATGACGTACATCGCGCTGGCGCACGGGGCGACAGGCATCCTCTACTTCTCGTACTGGCCCCAGGCGCAGCAGACCTGGCAGTCTCTCAGACCTCTCAACGCGGAGATTCATCGCATCTATCCCTGGCTCACAGCGCCCGGAAAGGAGTTGAAACCCGCGTCGAGCAGCGCGGATGTCCACGTCCGCGCCCGCGATCTGGGCAACGGCGGCATCGTGATCGCGGTGAACACCCGGCCGCTTTTCACCACCGCAACCATCTCGCTGCCGGGGCAGAAGGGCCGATCGCTGACGCTTCCGTTCGAGAACCGCACGGTCAACCTGACGAAGGACGGCTTCACCGACCGGTTCGCACCCTGTGAGGCTCACGTCTACACCTGGGGCGATATCCCCCCGCCGAGCGCGAAGCGCTGAGATGGCGCGCTCACGCGGTGCGAGACAGCGCGGCCTTTGACTTCCCGCGAGCGCATGCTTGTGGCTATGAGGGGCGGAACGCCCGACATGGTGCCGGTCGCGCCGGACATGTCGAACATGATCCCCTGCCGCCTGACGCGCAAGCCTTTCTGGGATGTCTATCTTTATCAGGACCCTCCCCTGTGGCAGGCATACATTGATGCGGTCAAGCATTTCGGTTTTGACGGATGGCTGTGCGGGGTGCCCGTGGATGTGCCCGGTGACGGAGATGACCCGCCCGGGGGCTCACCCTGGCGCGAGGCCGTTGTCGAGCGCACTCCCGAGCGCATCTACACGCGCCTCCATCGCGCCGCGGAAGGCGGCGAGCAGTGGACGGACTGGTGCAACGTGTACTACGTTGCCGATTCGCCCACGCACTGCGTGCCCCTCTCGAAGGTTGGCCTGACCGCGAGGGCCCCGGCCGCGTGGGAAGACGCCGTTCCCCGCCGCGCATACTCCGGCGCCGAGGCGTTCCACGAAGCGAAGAGGCAGATGGGTGAACTCGGAGTCGTAGCGCTCACGGAGGGGCTGCCGGGACTGGGCCTGCAGCCCGAGGATATCTATCGATATTACGATGATCCGGACTCGGTGCTCACGCGATGCGAGCGCGAGCACAGGCGCATCGTGCGAAGGACCGAGGCCCTGCTCGCGCTTGATCCGGACTTCTTCCTCATCGGCATCTCGGGGTTCATGATCACGAACCCGGAGCCGATCTTCCGCCGCCTGGCTCTCGCGTGCCTGCAGGACTTGACCGCGCTGTGCACCCGCGCCGCCATACCGAGCCAGATCCACTGCTGCGGGCCCGAATACGACCTCGTCAGAATCTCCGCGCACGAAACAGACCTCTCCAGCATCAATCCGCTCGAGACGCCCCCCATGGGTGACTGCGACCTCGCCCGCGTCAAACGCGAGTTCGGAGACCGCATCAGCCTCATGGGCAACCTCCACACGACGAGCGTCATGCTGCACGGCTCGCCGGCCGATGTGCGCGAAGCATCGAAGAAGGCGATGGACGACGCGGCGGCGGGCGGCGGCTTCATCCTCTCGACCGGCGATCAATGCGGGCGCGACACTCCCGATGCTAATATCTTCGCCATGATCGAGACTGCAAGGACCCGGGGTGTCTACTGACCCCCGCTCCGAAACCCTGAACACGCCCGAGCTGCTTGCGCTGCTCAAGCGCATCCCCTCGTACACGCGGCTCCTGTATTCACTCTACCGCTCGCCGGATGTGCCGCGCCGCCAGAAGTTGCTTCTCACGGCCGGGCTCGGCTATCTTGTCTCGCCCGTGGACGTGATACCCGGCTTCATACCCGTGGCCGGACAGCTCGACGACATCATTGTCGCCCTCACAATCCTGCAGAGCGTGGTGAAGTCCTCGCCCGCCGCGCCTGTCGCGGATGCGCTGCAGTCCTCCGGACTCACAGCGGCGCAGATTGACCAGGACCTCGATGCGGCGAAGACCGCCGCAGTGGTGATCGCGCGAAAGACAGGACGGGCCGTCGCCAGGACAGGCCGCGCCGCTGGCAGCTTCCTCGTTAAAGCGGCAAAGGGGTTTGCGGAGATTGTGCGCCAGATGCGAAGGGACTGACGGGGGGCCGTCAGGACAGCGGGCCGTCTTCGAGACAGGCGCTCACAAGCTCCGACACGCTCGCGGTCGCAAGGCCCATGCAGGTGTCGGCGGCGCCGTAGTAGATCATCAACTCGTCTTCGTCCCGGAACCTGAGCGCCGCCGTCGGAAAGACCACGTTGTTCACCTGACCCACGCGCTCGTAGATCTCCTCCGGCCACATCAGACAGTCTCTGAGTTTGCCGATCACCCGCGCCGGGTCGGCCAGGTCGAGCAGCATCGCCCCCATGCTGTACTGAAACCCGTTCATGCTCTCGCGGCACCCGTGGTAGATGATCAGCCAGCCGGCCTCCGTTTTCACGGGCGGGGCCCCGGGGCCGATCTTCGCGCTCTCCCAGTAGCGCGTGTTGCGCTCGAGCACAAGACGGGTGCGCCCCCAGTGAATCAGGTCGGGCGAGAACGAGAGGTAGATGTCGCCCGCATCCCCCACGTTAGGCCGCTCCAGCCGCGCGTAGCTGCCGCCGATTCTCTCGGGGAACAGCACGCAGTTTCTGTGATCGGGAGCGGTGATATACCCGAGTGTCTCTATCGCGGAGAAGTCTGCCGTTCTGGCAAGCAGAATGCGCCCGCCCAGCCTGCTGGCGACGTTGTACGTGATGTAGAAGCTCCCCTCGATCGGCGTGATGCGCGTGTCGAAGATTCCCTCGTGCTGGACGTAGGGATACTCCTCCGGAGGGCGGACCATGTTCTCTCCGGCCACTCTGAAGCGGACGCCGTCGCTGCTTCTGGCCACCAGGAATTTCGGCGTCCAGTCGCTCACCCACGTGTTAACAAGCATCACGACCTCCCCGCCGTGAACGGCGGCGCCGCTGTTGAACACGCAGTTCGCCCGCTCAGGGATGTCGTTGACGGTCACAATCGGGTTGCCGGGATGGCGTTTGATGAGAGCGTTCACTTCGTTAAGCTTCCTTCCTCAGCGGTGCTGTGCCTGTGCTGAACAGGCCGCCCGAGTCTCAGTCGTAGATGGAGGTCGGCGTTGCGTTGTCCAGCGACCCGTCCGCAGGCATCGGCCGCCCGGATTCGTTGAACCTGATCGGCCGCTCGCAGATGTCGCAGTCGAACTCCGAGACAGACTCGAACACCGAGTTCACGTTGTTGCAGTAAGGGCAACGGATGTCGCGCCGGGGCTGTTTCTGCAGCCGGATCATCCACACGAACAGCCCGAGCATCATCACCGCGCTCAGCACAAGCAGCGGAACGCCCACCATCATCAGGCTGATTGTGAAGCAGAGCAGCAGCCCCACTCCCATAAGTGCGAGCAGCGGCTTGAGGACTCTATAGCAGTAGCCTTCGAGCTGCCTTATTGTGGCGTATTCGCCGCGCTTGATTGATGGTATCGCCTTCAAATCGTCAAACCTGTCTCCTGAGCCAGCGGAATTCTATCCGCGCCTTGTCAGGCTGTCAAACATACGGCGTGGGCGTCGTGTACAATGTCACTGCTAAGCTGAGACCGGGATTATGCGCGAGAAAGTGCAGCTCGAAAACCTGCTGCGGCAGAACACTCGGGAGGGAGAGCTCTACCGCAAGCTCGAGGACGGAGGCGTGCTCTGCCTCGCCTGCGGGCACAGATGCACGCTGGCGCCCGGGCGCTCAGGCGTCTGCCGGGTCCGCTTCAACGAGGGCGGTGTGCTGCGCGTGCCGCACGGATACGC
>JAGVUD010000256.1 GCA_019136435.1 Armatimonadota bacterium
CCCGCGCCACATAAGGGCGATGTCGCCGAACTTGAGATCCCAGTTGTATTCCTTCGCCGCCTCGCGAAGGAGAGCGTACCCCTGCGCGTACGAGCAGATTTTGGAGGCGTAGAGGGCATCACGGATCGCGTCAATGAACTGCTGCCGGTCGCCGGTGTACTTCGCGTCCGGGCCGGTGAGGATCTTCGAAGCCGCGACCCGCTCGGCCTTGACCGCCGAGATGCAGCGCGCGAAGACGGCTTCGGTAATCGTCGGGATGGCGATGCCGAGATCGAGCGCCACCTGGCTGGTCCACTTGCCCGTGCCCTTCTGGCCGGCGGTATCGAGGATGACGTCCACGATGGGTTTGCCCGTCTCCGGGTCCTTGCGGGCGAAGATCTGCGTGGTGATGTCTATCAGGTAGCTGTCGAGATCGCCCTGGTTCCACCTGCCGAACGTCTCGTGAAGCTCATCGGCGTCCATGCCCAGAGCGTTGGCCATTATGTAGTACGCCTCGGCGATGAGCTGCATGTCGCCGTACTCGATGCCGTTGTGCACCATCTTGACGAAGTGACCGGCGCCGTTCGGCCCCACCCACTCGCAACAGGGAGAACCATCGGCGACCTTTGCCGCGATGGCCTGAAAGATCGGCTTCACATGCGGCCAGGCGGCGGGAGAACCTCCGGGCATGATGCTCGGGCCGCGCCGCGCGCCCTCCTCACCGCCGGAGACGCCCGTGCCGATGAACAGCAGTCCTCTCGATTCGAGTTCCTTCGTGCGCCGCACCGTGTCGGCGAAGTAGGAGTTGCCGCCGTCAATGATGATGTCGCCGGGCTGCAGAAGCGGCACAACCAGCTTGATGAAGTCGTCCACGGGTTTGCCGGCCTTGACCATCAGCATCACCTTGCGAGGCTTCTCGAGCAGAGCGATGAAGTCTTCGAGCAGATGCGCCCCCACGATGTTGCGCCCCTTCGCGCCGCCCGCAAGGAAGTTGTCCACTTTGCTGACAGTGCGGTTGAAGACCGCAACCTTGAACCCGTGCTCCTCCATATTGAGGACCAGGTTCTCGCCCATAACCGCAAGCCCGATCAGACCGATATTCGCGTCGCCCATAGTGCACTCCTGTCGCAATGACTCTGTGTGGTATCTGTTACCAAGTATATTCGCAAGACGCGCGCCGAGTCCTCCACGGGAAGCGGCGATGGTGACAGCAAGGCCCGGCGCCGCGGGGCGCCGGGCCTGAATGAAGCTGAGTCTGCACGCCGCGGACTACGGCAGGATGTCCGAATCCTGCGCGACGACGATGCGCCGGATGTCGCTGCCCGGCTGGAACGAAGGAATGCCGGTCACAATCGCAAAGGCGCCTTCGTCCGGCTGATGGAACGAACCCGATTCGATCAGGATGCCGGCCGCGCCCGAACCGTCATCGGGCAGGCTCCCGTCGTTCAGCCGGAAGCCGGTGGCGGTCTTTGCACTCACGATTCCGCACACCTGCACCCTGAGGCCGATGTTGTGCAGCCCGTACGCGTTCGCCACCCCGGGGGTATAGCTGTTGAGCGCCGCTCCGCCCGAATGAAGCGCGGAGATCACGAGCGCCGCCGGAAGCTCGGGAGTTCCTCCCCGATCGGTCACCTGAGCCTCAACGATCTTGCGCTCGCTGTTGGCGGTTGCGATCTTGCCCAGCACGTCCACGGATGCCCCGGGAGCCAGCGTCCAGACACCGTCCACGCGTATGCCGGACGAGCGGTCGGGCTCCTGAACGTAGATATGATCGCCGAGCACCCCGGTGACCTTCTTTGACTGGAGATTCTCGTATGCGCCGTCGGCGTCGGACTTGGCCTGTCCGATGGACTTCGCATCGGGGGCGATGGTGACACCGGGCGAGGAGACCGGTTCGGTCTCCCAGTCGAAGTTGTCCACCGCCTTGACCCAGACGAAGTACCTGCCGCCCTGAGCGAACGTCCCGTCAATGGTCACGCTGGTTGCCAGACCGGTCGATGTCCAGGGCACGATCTCGGTTCCGGCGGCGTCGGTAACCCGGTATTCGTAGCGGTTGAGACCCGCCTTCGCATCGGTGCTCTGGGCCCACGAGGCGGCGATCTGCGTCGTGGAAGACTGGTTCGGCCCGCCGTCGTTGACGGGTGCGGGGCTGGTGGGCGGCTTCGCGTCCACGCTGACAACGCTGTAAACCGGACTCCCGAACCAGGCCGCGCGCTCGTCCTGAACCATCCGCCAGACTGTGGGATAGGCCCCGTCCGCGGCCGGGGCGGTCTGAGCGATGCTGAATGTCACGGTCTGCCCGGGCGCGATTTCGGACTCCAGCGTGAAGCGCGGCGCGCCCCCGAACGGATCGGCGCTGTTCACCGAACCCAGCCGGAACTGATGCGCCTCATTCCAGACGCAGCCGCGGTTCCTGAGCGTGATGTGCGAAGTCCACGATGAGCCCGCCTTCACGAGCGTGGGAAGGTCGCTGCTGACAAGCTCGTACGATCGCAGCGGCCAGGTGGGAGTGACGCCGTAGAAGTCGCAGATGCCCTTGTACATCCCCCACATCGCGGCCGATCTGAAGACGTTATCGCGCAGGGCCACGGCATCGGTCAGGCAGCTGTCGTGGAATCCCAGCTCGAGCAGGCAGGCGGGACGCTCCGGATAGTGGATTTCGGCGAACGCCTGGTTGGTGCGCGGGATGCAGCTGTTGCGGCAGGGAAAGGTGGCGCTGTAGGTTGCCTGAACGGCGTCTCTGACGGCGATTTGACACTTGCTTCCGAGCGAACTCGACTGGGTGAACCAGCCTCCGTTCTGCGTCTCGTCCACATACATCTCAATGCCAGACGGGCAGCCGGTGTAGCAGTCTCCCGCCAGACCGTTCGTGTGGAGTGAGACGTAGAGGTCGGTGCCGTCGTAGTTGGAAGCCTCAGGGCGGGAACGCCGGTCCTCCGTTGTCTGGCTGACGCCCGCGGCGCCAGGCACCGCCCCCGTGTTGGGACTGCAGACTGAGAGAGGATACCCCTGGTCGTACAGCCAGAAGGGCGCGCACATCTGCCACCACGGCTTGCCGGACTGGGGATGATTGCCCCGGGCCAGATCGGTCTCACGAGTCTGGAAGGGAATGGCGCCGTCGGCGAGCAGGTACTCGGTGAGATACAGCGAGATCTCGAGGTTGTGGAGGTCCTCCTCGCTGAGCGGAGCGCAGTAGACAGGCCTCTGCGTGCTGAATGAGCTGCCGTTCCACTGATAGCCGTGCCCGGGGCTGATGGTTATCTTCTTGCCGTTGAGAACACCCGCCAGGTTGATTCCCGCGGGCAGGGGAAGCGCGGCCGTGCGGCTGCCGACCGGCTTCTGCGGGAAGCGCACGGAGTCGGCCTGCTTGCCGTTGAAGAGCACCCGCGCATCCAGCCCGAACCCGCGCGCCGTCCAGTCCACCTGCTGCAGGATGGTGTCCACCTGGTCATCCGGCAGAGGCTCCTGGAAGCCGGGCCCGGTGAGATCAACCGTGACCCCGTCGCCGCTTGCGTCAATTGAGATGATGGAAGTGCTCTCCGGGATGGCGCTGGTGATGCCGGAGGCCTTCTCCCGGTATGTGGGGCCAGCGACGACGATTCGGATTGCGGCCTGCACGGTCTCAGCGGGCCTTTGCACCACCCAGAGGTCGTTGTCGGGGCCGACGAAAACGATCTGCGCGGACGAGCAGGGCGCGGTCAGTGCACACACCATTGCCGCCGCCAGGAATAAGAATCGGATCATGCGCTTGCCTCCTACTGAACAGGCCGCGTGATTGCGGATGGGATAAGTCAAGTATAGCAGTTTCGGGGCTGTTGGGGGAACTTCGGTAAGGTTGAGATGATGGCGCAGGGAGCCCCCCGAGATTGTTGACGGGGAATGCAGGATTCGTGTACACTCTGACGGAAGTCAATCAACAATGTGCAGCGAAAGAGCACCGACACCGTAGAGATGGCGAATCGCACCGGAACCGCAGCGCGCACGGCTTCCCGCCGGCGCAGCGAAATCGTGGAGCGCGTTACGGCAAGCGGGCACGTGCAGGTCCGCAGCCTGGCCGAGGACCTGAGCGTCTCCGAGGCCACCGTCCGCCGTGACCTGAGGCAGCTTGCGCGGGACCGGCAGATCGAGCTCGTCTATGGCGGCGCGACCCTGCCCCGCCACCCGGACTTCTCGCTGCAGTCGCGCGCGCTCAGGAACGTGGAAGCCAAACGCACCGCCGGAGGTCTGGCCGCCGGTCTTGTGTCCGATCACGAAATGCTGTACGTTGACGGCGGTACGACCTGTCTCGAAATGCGCCACACTCTCAGGCGACGGCGCGGGCTGTCGGTGATCGTCAACTCGTGGCGATGGGCGACGGAGCTTGCCGGGGCGCCGGAGGTGAACATCTTTGAGATCGGCGGCCGCTATCGCCCCGAACGCGCGGACTGCGTGGGGCCGCTTGCGGCGCAGTCCGTGGACCAGATGCGGGGCTACGTCGCGTTCATCAGCGCGGACGGGCTGAGCGCCGACCTCGGCCTGTGGTCGAACGACATCGAGACAGCGTACCTTTACAAGCACGTGACCGCGAACGCGCGCGACGTGGTGCTGGTCGTGGACCACTCCAAGTTCTCCGCGCCGTCACTGTTCCAGATATGCGGCTGGGAGAAGGTGTCGCGGGTCGTCACGGACACGGCGCCCGACGCGGCATGGGTCAGTTTTTTCGAAGAGCGGGGGATTACCCTCGTGCTTCCCGGCGCCCCGGAGTGTGACACGCCGGGCGATTCGAG
>JAGVUD010000035.1 GCA_019136435.1 Armatimonadota bacterium
CGGGTCGCTTGAAGTTAGCCATCGTCGTGCCTCCAAGGACTACTTCGACAAACCTGCCAGAAATCCATTTGTGACTTGCCGACGACTCTTTTTGACCCAGCCTCCCATCTCACGCCCGATCGGTTGCAGGGGGTGAATTTGCATCGGCGGAGGATGGGAGGGTATAATCCGCGAGGTCTCGTCGGCATAATGCCGGCGGCCTGAAGCAAAACGGAATACGGCTTGCTTCCCGCCCGGGGCCTGACTCGCTGGCGCCGGGCTCTTGAACACCAACGATCCATGGGAGGTAACTACTTGCGAGAGTACGAGTGTCTCTACATTCTCATCCCCGACCTGGCTCCAGAGGACACGGAGCCTCTGATCGAGCGTTTCGGCCAGGTCATCACCGACAACGGCGGTGAACTGCTTTCAACAAACCCCTGGGGCAAGCGGCGGCTTGCCTACGAGATCGGCCGCGCGAAGGAAGGCTTCTACGTGCAGGTTCGCTTCAACGGCGAAGAGACTACCTGCAAGGAACTGGACCGCGCCATGAGGTTCTCGGAGTCCGCTCTGCGGCACCTGATCGTGCGCGCCGAAGACCTTGACCCGGCCGACACGGCCATCCCCGAGCAGCTTCCTGAACCGGGAACGGACGACTGGGAGGATCGCCGCGGATACCGCAGGCGCAGGGACGAAGCCTCACCCGCAGAGGCGGCCGCTGAGGCGGCCGCTGAGGCTGAGGCCGAAGCCGGCGCCGAGGATAGCACTGAGGCCGCCGGCGAAGAGGAAGCCACCCCTGACACGGAAGCCGACGCTGGCGCTGAGGCCGACGGTGAAGAGGAAGCTCCCGCTGAAGCCGAGGCTGCTGAGCCCACGGCTGAAGAGCCTGCGGCCGAAGAGCCGACGCCTGCCGAGGAACAGCCCACCGAAAACACGGAAGAAGGCTGACCCCGGCACAACGCTACAGGAGACAGGAATGCTGAACAGAATCATCCTAATTGGACGGCTGACGCGTGATCCCGAGCTTCGTTACACCGGGCAGGGCACGCCCGTCTGCAGCTTCGGCCTGGCCGTGAACCGTCCGAAACGAAAAGACGCTGAAGAACAAACGGACTTCATAGACATCGTCGCATGGCGGCACAACGCGGATTTCGCGGCGAACTACCTGACAAAGGGGCGGCTGGTCGCGGTCGAGGGACGGCTGCAGATACGCCCGTGGGTTGCTCAGGACGGCTCGAAGCGCAAGAGCGCCGAAGTGGTCGCCGACAGCCTGCAGGGTCTGGACAAGCCCCGGACGGACGGCGGGGAAGGCCCCGCCCCCATGCCCGATGCGGACGTGGAACCGTCAGGGGACGAAGGCGCCGACTACGCGGCGTACGAAGACCCGTTTCAGGGCGAGTAGCTCCCCTTCATTTTGAATTTGCGAAAGGACTAAGAATACGTGGCACCTCCCAGAAGACCAGGGAAATTCCGGCCGAGGCGGCGCAAGGTTTGCAGCTTCTGCGTCGACAAGGTCGCGATCATTGACTACAAGAACGTCGGCCGCCTGAAGCGGTATCTTTCGGACCGCGGCAAGATCGTCCCGCGGCAGGCTTCGGGCAACTGCGCGCGGCATCAGCGCCTGATGGCGGCTGCAATCAAGCGCGCGAGGCACGTTGCGCTGCTGCCGTACGTGACGCGCTGACGCGGATCTCGAAGCAGACACCTTGAAAAGCCCCGGAGACGCTGCGGCGCCCGGGGCTTTTTCGCGCGTGGGGGACTAGACCTTGAAGCGAATGTAGAGGCAGTCGCCGTCTTCGATGACGTGCTCCTTGCCCACGAGCCTCATCCGTCCGGCGGCCTTCGCCTCGTCCCAGCCACCGTGCGCATGCACGTCCCCGTATGAGATCACTTCGGCGCGGATGAACCCGCGCGCGAGGTCGGAGTGGATGGAGTCGGCGGCTTCGAGGGCGGTGCTGGCGCGCGGGATGGGCCAGGCGTGCACTTCTTTTTCGCCGACTGTGAAGAACGTGACGAGGTGGCAGCTGGAGTAGATGGCGCGGATGAGCTTGTCGCGGACGGGCTCGGTGATGCCGAGTTCCACGAGGAAATCGGCCTGATCGGCTTCGTCCAGCTCGGCGACCTGCCGCTCGAGGTCGGCGGACAGGCAGAACGCCGCGATTCCCAGGCCGTCGAGGTAAGAGCGCGCTTGGCTGTACTTCTCGTCCGCTTCGGCGACCTCGCCCTCGGCGACGTTGACCGCCACGACCAGCGGCTTGGCGGTGAGGAGCTGAAACCCGGCGACAGCGCGCTTCTCGCTCTCGTCGAGCGAGATATCGGCGAAACGCTCGCCCGCTTCGAGGGACTTCTTGAGCTTTTCGAGCGCGCCCTTCTCAATCTGCAGCGCCTGCCCGGACTGCGGCGACCGCGACTGCTTTGCCATCCGTTCGAGCCGGTTTTCGATCAGCATCAGGTCGCGCAGGGCGATCTCTTCGAGGAACGACACGGCCTCCGTCCGGACGGCCGCCGGATCAGCGGTCTCCGGCTCGAAGGCGTTGATGATGAGCGCCATCGCGTCGGTCGCCCGAAGCTCGCCCATAGCTTCATCGCTGAACTCGCGCCCGTGCTCGCCGCCGATTCGGGCGACGTCGTCCACGAAGTCTATGGTACCCGGCGTCACTTTCTTGGGGTGGTACAGCTCCACGAGATAGTCGAACCGGGGGTCGGGCACGACAACGACCCCGTGAACGGGTTCCTTGGTGTGCGACACCTGCTCGTGACCGCGTGTGAGCGTATGGAAGAGCGTACTCTTGCCCGAACCGGGCTTTCCGATGATTCCGACTTTCATATCAGTTGCCGCAGAGGCCCCGGCCGTTCATCGCGAGATGCGACGTTCAGGCCGAAGCCTCTCGGGTTCTTATCCTCCGCACACGCCATGTCCTGCCCGTTTGCGGGCTTTATGCGGGATACTCTTTCAGATGCGGGGCATCCGGGCGCTCGTGATTCCCACGCCCTGATCGGCCAGCGCCTGCAGCCTCGCGATGCGATCAGCGGTGGACGGGTGGGTGCTGAACATCGAAAGCAGCCCACCGCCCGTGAGAGGGCTCACGATGAACATATGAGCGGTCGCCGGCGCTGCATCCATCGGAATGGCCTGCGCGCCCTGCTCGAGCTTCGCGAGCGCGCTTGCCAGCCCCAGCGGCTTGCCCGACACCATCGCGCCGCCCTCGTCGGCCATGTATTCGCGGCTGCGCGATATGGCCATCTGGATAATCATGGCGACAAACGGCAGGACGAGGATGGCAACGAGCGCGCCCAGCGCCCCCGCGCCGCCGCGGTCGTCATCGCGGGAGGAGCCGCCGAAGATCATGGCGTAGCGCGCCATGGTCGCGATATACCCGATCGCTCCGGCGATGGTGGCGGCCACCGTCTGCACAAGCGTATCGCGGTTCCTGACATGGGTAAGCTCGTGGGCCATCACGCCCGCCAGCTCGTCGCGGTTGAGGATGCGCATGATCCCCTCGGTGGCCGCGACGGCCGCGTGAGCCGGATCGCGGCCCGTCGCGAACGCGTTGGGAGTCATTGACGGGATGATGTACACCCGCGGCATGGGCAGGTTGGCGTTGGTGGCGAGGTCGCGCACCAGGCGCACGAAGTCCGGATGCGTTGTCTCGTCCACTTCCTGCGCCTTGTACATTTTCAGCACGATCTTGTCGCTGAACCAGTACGCGCCGAAGTTCATCACCAGAGCAAAGATGAACGCCATCGTTGCGCCCTGCTGCCCGCCGACGGCGTATCCCGCCATCAGGAAGAGCCCCGCGAGGGCTGTGAGTAGAAAAGCTGTCTTGAACTGATTCATTTCCGTGGGTTCCCCAATCGCACGCTGAACCGATAGCTGCGGAGCCAGCCCCGCGCCGGAGCTGTGGCTTACATCCGTATTATACGCCGAAAAGCGCCCGCGCGATTCCTTCGCCGCGCGCAGAGGTGAGCGCGGGCGTGCCGGATAACGCAACTCCTGACACAATGTGAAAGTCAGGTACAAATGACATGAAAGAAGAACGCTCTCTCTTTTGGCGCCGGGTCCCGGGATTCCTGCTTGCGGCGGCGTGCCTTGTGGGCGCTGGCCTGCTGCTCGCCGGGTGCCTGGACGGCGTGGCGCGGCGCAAAGCCGAGAACACGATTCTGAAGATGCTCCCCGAGTTTCTGGGACCGGCCGAGTCCTACGAAGTGCACGTCGAGGGGTCGGCCTCGCAGTTGTCCCGCGGATTCGTCCGCTCGGTGGCAATCAGCGGGGTGAACGTGACCCCTCACGACCTTCCCGCGATGGCGAAGCTCGAAGCGTCGGCCACGGACGTGCGCGTGGACATGAAGGCGAAGAACGTTGTGGAGAGCGGGCCTGCCGTCTGGCGCGGATGGGTGAACGAGAAGGTGGCGACGGAGATTCTGGCGGACAAGGCACGCTATCTGCAGGACGTGAAGGTGCGGATCACCAGGCAAGGCATCACCGCGTCCGGGCGGACGGGGGTGAAGGGGGTCGGGCCTTCGGGGTCGGCCCTGGTGAAGCCGTCGGTGCGCGGCGGGACGCTTCTGTGGATGACACCCGTCGAGGTTTCGGCCATGGGGGTCGGGCTTCCGATGCCCGAATGGAGCAAGCAGAGGCTGGAACCCATTATCAACCCCGTCTATGTGGTGCCGGAGAGCCCCCTCAACATCCGGCTGACGGGGGTGAGCACGGAAGACGGGCTTCTGCGGATTGAGGGGACGCTGGACCTTACCGCCCT
>JAGVUD010000275.1 GCA_019136435.1 Armatimonadota bacterium
CGCGTTCAGGTTCTATCCGTCCCGCAGACCGTCCCAACGCCAGTCACGCCTCTGCCCCGCCAGTCCGTAAGCCCTCCGGGCAGAACCATTTTGACCCAGCCTCATGGCTCACGCACCCGTCATTCTCTGCGGACATTCATCCCATTTGCACCCTTGACCGTTCGGCCGTTTAAACCCTTCGCCGGCACCACGCACGGGGGACAAATGTCCCCGGAGAACACGCCAGCCGTGAGACATCTCACGGCCGATCAACCACTTCAGAAGGAAGTACCGGGGGTTGCGGCGCCATTTGACGGCGCTTTCGCCCGGTGCTACCATTGGTGGCGTCAAGGGGGATAGCCGCATGGAAGCAAGTTCTGCTCTCAAGATGCTCAGGTTCGCGGCGTGGATTGTGCCCGCCGCTGTTATCGTCTGGACGCTTGCCGCCGGGGCAAGGCGCTCGCGCGGGGGCGTGTCGCGCGCGCCGGCGGGAGACTTCCGCGCGCTCGCAATCGCGGCGGCGCTGGTAACCGTCGTGGTCGCCTTCTGCCTCAACTCCCGCGCCTTCAACAGCGACCCGGCGCTCACCCTCTGGGTCAACATCTCGGCGGGTGGCTTTGTCGCCCTTCTGGGGCTTCTGCTGGCCGGGCACATCCGGCGCGACGACCCGGACAGCGCCGCGGCGCAGGCGGACACGCTTGTGGCGGCGCTTGCGCTGGCTGTTTTGTTCGGGGCGTACCTGATTTCGAAGCACACAGCCCGCCCGGACGCCTGGCTGCCCGCGGGAGCGCTGGGAGCGGCGGCGTTCGCGGCCCTCTACGCGCTCGCCGCAAGCCTGCTCGCCCGGCCCGGCACAGTGCCCCACAGGGTAATCAAACCGGTAGAGCTTCTCGCGGCGGGGTGCGCGGCGGCGGCGCTCGGCATGCTCGTCGGCAAGCTGCACTTTCCAGACATCCGGCACGCGGGCGACGCGGTGACGCTCTGGCTTGCCCTCGCCCTGCTGGTCTGGCTCCCCCTGAGCCTGGTTCAGACGTTAGCCATGCGCGAATCCCGCCCGGCGGCAGGGGCCCGCGCGGCGGCGGGGGCCCGCGCGGCGGCGGGAATCATGTTCGTCATCTTTGCCCTGCTGACAGCCTGGCTCGGACAGCTCGCGGCGAAGGTCAACCTGCTTGGCGCCCCGGCCATCCAGTGCTTCTGGGCCGGGCTTGCGGCAGGACTCGCGGCGGCGCTGATGCACGCGGCGGGGCTGTTCCGCTCGGCGATGGCGCGGCAGGCGGGGGCGGTCTCGGTCCTGCTCGTGCTCGCCGCATCGGCGCTCAGCCTGCGCCTGATGGCCGGTTTCGGCGCGGTGGCCTGCGCCGCCGGGATGCTGGCCGCCATTCCCGGCTGGGCACTTCTGTCGCCGTGGAACAGAGAGAGCGCCCAGGACGCTTTTCCCGGCACGCTCCTCTGGGCGCCGGGATTTCTGGCCTGCTTTGCCGCCCTTCGTATCTGGCTCGAGGGCGCGGGCAGCATGAACGTGCCCGCGTTTGCGCCGTACAACTTCCTCGGCCTCGCGGCGGGCATAGCGCTGCCGTTCGCGGTCTGGTCGCTGCTGCCGTGGGGCCGCCCGGAGGACGAGCGCCCGGGGCCAGCGCTGGCCATCGCCGGGGCGATTATCGCCCTGCTGGCGATAGCAGGCACGACGGTGGGTGTCTCGGTCGTATTCCGCGAACCAGCCGTGCGGCTGTTCCTGATGGGCCTGGCGGCGTCGGGAATTGCGGGCGCGATTGTGAGCTGGTCCGAGCAGCGGGGATGGACAGCCGCGCCGGTGACGGCTGCTTCGCTGTTCGCCGCGCTGCTGGCGGTGACGGCGGCTCAGCCGCTGCAGGACTTCAGCGCCGAGGCCGGACGGCCCGAGAAGGTGCACGCTCTCATCGTCATCTCCGCGGCGCTCATCGTGTTCTACGCGCTGACGGAGGTCTGGCGCTGGTTTGCGGAACGGCGCGGGGCCCCACCAGCTTAGCGAGTTCCGGGCCGCCCGGCATGGTATAATAGTCGCCGTCCGCTTCGAGGAGGTCTCTTCGTTTGAACGCGTTGTTTCTTCTGCTCGTTTCGCTGCTCGCATTCGGGCTCGGCTACCGCTATTACGCTTCGTTCCTGGCGGCGAAAGTCGCCGTTATTGACTCCACCCGCACCACCCCCGCGCACCAGTTCCGCGACGGCCGCGACTATCATCCGACCAACAAAGTCGTGCTCTTCGGGCACCACTTCGCCGCCATCGCGGGCGCGGGCCCGCTAATCGGCCCGGTTCTGGCCGCGCAGTACGGCTACCTGCCCGGCGCCATTTGGATTCTCGTCGGCGCCATCTTCGCGGGGTGCGTCCACGACTACATCCTGCTGCACGCTTCGGTCCAAAACGAGGGGCGGTCACTTTCGCACATCGCGCAGAAGTATCTCGGCAGCGTCGCGGGCGCGTGCACGGGCCTCGCGATCCTTTTCATCATCATCGTCGCGCTCGCCGGGCTGGCTATTGTGGTCGTCAACGCGCTGCGGGAGAGCGCCTGGGCGACATTCACGCTGGTCTGCACGCTCCCGATCGCGCTTCTGATGGGGCAATGGCTGTACAAGATCCGCCCGGGCAAGGTGGCGGAGGCGTCGGTCATCGGCGTGGTGCTGCTGCTGCTCGCGGTCGGGTTCGGCGGCAACGTCGCGGCATCGAGCTACGGGCACTACTTCCAGTTCAACGAGAAGCAGATAAAGGTGGGGCTTGCCACTTACGGCTTCGTGGCGGCGGTGCTCCCGGTGTGGATGCTCCTCTGCCCGCGCGACTACCTTTCGACCTACCTGAAGCTCGGGACGGTGGCGTTGCTGGCGCTCGGGCTGTTGATCGTGAACCCGTCGCTGCACATGCCCGCTCTCACCCAGCACACGGCCGGGAACGGCCCCATCATCCCCGGCCCGGTCTGGCCGTACGTGAGCATCACGATCATGTGCGGGGCGATCTCGGGCTTCCACGCGCTCATCGTGAGCGGCACGACGCCCAAGATGCTGAACACCGAAGCAGAGATGAAGATGATCGGCTACGGGTCGATGGCGGTGGAAGGCTTCGTGGCCATACTCGCGCTCATCGCCGCCTGCGCCCTGCAGCAGGGAGACTACTTCGCAATCTCGACCAGCCCGGAGGCGTGGGCGAAGCTCGGGATGACCACGCACGAGCTTCCGGCGCTCGCGGAGGCGGTGAAGGAAGACCTGATGCACCGGCCGGGCGGGTCGGTGACGCTGGCCGTCGGGATGGCGTCGGTTTTCTCGGGCCTGCCGGGCATGAAGGCGCTGATGGCGTACTGGTACCACTTCGCGATCATGTTCGAGGCGCTGTTCATCCTCACGACCATTGACACCGGCACCCGCGTGGCGCGGTTCATTCTGCAGGAGGTCGCGGCGAAGGTGTACAAGCCGCTCGGCTCGAGCACGTGGATGCCCGGCGTTATTTTCACCAGCGCTCTTGTCTGTCTTGCCTGGGGCGGGCTTCTGTACGGCGGCTCCATTTCGACGATCTGGCCGATGTTCGGGCTTGCGAACCAGCTTCTGGCGGCGCTGGGGCTTGCGATCGGGACGTCGTACATCATGCAGACGTCGGCGAAGCGCATCTACGCGCTGACGACGTTCATTCCGTTCGTGTTTCTTGTCGTCACGACGTACGCCGCCGGATTCCTGAACATACAGGGCTATCTCGCGAAGGGCGCCGCGGCGGCTGATACGGCGACGCGCTTCGTGTTCACCATCAACACCGTCCTGTCGGTCGCGATGCTCGTGCTCTCGACCGTGATCCTGATTGTCTCGGTGCGCGACTGGCTCACCCCTCGAAAGGCCGCGCCCGAAGCGGTAGAGGTGACCGCGGCGTGACGGACGCGCGGCCGGCGCGAGCGGCTCTTGCCGTCAGCCCGGAGGCTGCGGATCTGTGCAGGCGGCAGTCCGGCGGGCGCGCGCTGGCGCTCGATTTCCGCGAGCTGAACCTCGACGGCTGCTGCTCGTTCGGAGCGGTCGTCAAGCTTAACTGGCGGGCTATCGAGGACATTCATGCGGATGGCGATCTCGTGAGCGCGGGGGACATTGACGGGATACCCCTGTTCTGCCACCACGTCATCGCCCGCTTCGCGGAGGAGCACACCGTCGCGATCATCGCCCGCAGGTTCGGACCGTGGAAGTGGCTCGCGATCAGAAGCGACAAAGACCCGGCCATGTGGTGCTACTTCGGCGATGGGGCGTTTGGGGGGAAGAAGTGAAGGTTTGGCTGGCGGCTCGTCAAGGCCAAGCGGTTGCCGACCTCTTGAGCGGGTGCGAGCAACCCGTGTTCTTGAAGCGGCAAAGGTATTACCACGGGTAGCGGAACAACAAGCCGGTGAGCCTCGGCTGGAACGGAAGACGGCGGCGCTGATATGACGACACACACGTTCTCTATCGTGGTGGAAAAGGACAACGACGGGTACTTCGTAAGGTGTCCTGCTCTGCAAGGGTGCTACTCGCAGGGCGACACATACGAGGAGGCCGTCGAAGCAATCCGCGACGCAATCTCGCTGCACCTGCAGGACAGGCTTGCGCGCGGCGAGACGTGGAGCACGCCCGAACTCGATGCTTGATTGCGGTCCGAATAGCGTATTCATCACGTCATTCCCCACCCCCACGTCATTCCGGGCTTGACCCGGAACCCAGTCCGGGCGGGGCTGCATCACCGGATGGGTGCTGAATCAAGTTCAGCATGACGTG
>JAGVUD010000286.1 GCA_019136435.1 Armatimonadota bacterium
TCGAGGCGGCAGTTTCTCTCCGCCTCCGCAGCGGGGGTTACGCTTGCGGGCGTTCAGGGGCTGGCGGCGGAGGCCGCGGCGGAGGCCGCGGCGAAGAAACCCGGCAGGCCGCCGGGCAAGCCCAACATCCTGTTTCTCTTCAGCGACCAGCAGCGATGGGACACGCTGGGCTGCTATGGACAGCCGCTGAACGTGACGCCCAACCTGGACAGGATGGCCGCCGAGGGCGTTCGCTTCGAGAACGCGTTCACCTGCCAGCCCGTCTGCGGCCCGGCGCGCTCTTCGCTGCAGACCGGGCGCTACGCCAGGGAACTGGGTTGCTTCACGAACGGGCGCAGGCTCCCCGCCGGCGAGAAAACTATCGCCCACCATCTCGCCGGGGCGGGGTACGACGTCGGCTACATCGGCAAGTGGCACCTCGCCTCGGACAAGAACGAGGGTGAAGGCTACAGAACGAAGGCGATACCCGCGGACCGTCGCGGCGGATACAAGGACTACTGGCTCGCCTCCGATGTGCTCGAGTTCACGTCGCACAGCTACGACGGGCATATGTTCAACGCCGATATGCAGCGCGTCGAGTTTCCGAAAGACCGCTACCGTGTGGATTGTGTGACAGACTTCGCGGTTGACTATCTACGCGGCCGGAACAGCGAGAAGCCGTTCTTCCTGTTCATCTCGTACATCGAGCCGCACTTCCAGAACGATCACAAGCAGTTCGAGGGGCCGCACGGTTCGAAGGAGCGCTGGAAGGACTTCGCCGTTCCCGGCGACCTCGCCGGGGCCGAGGGCGACTGGCGGGAGAGCTACCCGGACTACCTGGGGTGCGTGAACAGCCTGGACGCGAGCGTGGGGCGTCTCAGGGCGGAGCTCGAGAAGCTGGGCGTTGCGGACAATACGATCATCTTCTACACGAGCGACCACGGCTGCCACTTCCGCACGCGCAACGGGGAGTACAAGCGCTCGTGCCATGACGCTTCCATCCGGATTCCTCTGGTCGCCTGCGGGCCGGGCTGGCGCGGCGGCAAGGTCGTCAAAGAGATGACGAGCCTCATTGACCTTCCGCCTACGCTGCTTGCGGCGGGTGGGACAAAGCCGTCTCCGTCGATGCGCGGGAAGCCGCTGCAGCAATTGGTGTCCGGCGACAAGACGGGCTGGCCGGAGGATGTGTTCGTGCAGATCAGCGAATCGCAGGTGGGGCGCGCAATCCGCACGAAGCGCTGGAAATACTCCGTGCGGGCGCCCGAGAAGCACGGAGGGACGGATCCGGGCAGCGATGTCTACGTCGAGGACTTCCTCTACGACCTCTCGAAAGACCCGCACGAACTCGATAACCTGGTGAGAGACCCGGGGTTCACCGCCACGCGCCGGGCGCTGGCGGCGATTTTGAAGAAGCGGATGGCGGCGGCCGGAGAGGATGTGCCCGAAATCCTCCCCGCGCCTGAGCCGGAAACGGCCTGAGCGGTAGGCACGATGCCACTGCCCCGCGAGCTGAACCTGACCCTGCGCCAGCGCGAGCGCCTGGAGCGGCTCTGGCGGCGCTTCGCGCGGGAGCCCCTTCCGCCTGATCTGCCCGGCATCATCAGCGAGCAGTTCGGCGTTGACCTGGGGGGGCAGTACGGCGCGCGTTCGCTCGCCAATCCGTTCATGGTTGCGTCCGGCGACCTGACGGTATGCTCCGATCAGGTGGAAAAGGCCTTCGAGGCCGGGTGGGGCGGCGTTGTCCTCAAGACCGCGGCGGTCGAGGACGCTTCGGGGCGATGCGATCTGGGACATCTGCGCAGAAGTGCGCGTCCGCCCATCAGCCGCTATGCGCCGGGCGATTCCCTGCGGGCGCGCCCGGTGCTGCGCTGGGACGGGAGGCTGTTCCCGGGAGCTATTGCGGAGTATGCTCAGGTTGTGCGTGAGGCGGCGAATCTCGCAGATGACTTCGGGGCGGCCGTCGCGGCATCTCTTGCCGGCCCGATGCCCACCGGCGAGGATGACCCGTGCCTTGACGCGTGGCGGCACACGGCGGCGCTGCTTCGCGCCTGCGGCATCAACGCCATTGAGATCACGTTTGAGCCTCTGGAGAAAACGGGCGGGGCGTTGCCTCCCGATGGCATGCGGCACGTGCTTGCGGCCATGGGCGGGGCGGAGGTCGTGGCGCGCCCTCCCGGCGGAGCGCTGTCCGGGCTGACCTGCGCGGCGGGCGTCACCGCGCATGGGCCGGACGTGGCTGTTGCCAGCGCCGCGGGATTTGCGGTCTCCACAGTCGGCGGGGTCTACACGGGGCTGCGGGCGCTGGAGCATATTCTGGCAGGGGCGCTGAGCGTTCAGGTGTACAGCTTCCTGGCCGGGAAAGTGCTCCGTCCTGTTAAGAGAAGTTTAAGCAAACACGAACAGGTGCTTTACAAACTTATGCTCGATCCGGCGGATGGTCTGGTCGCGGGGATGCTGCACCTGCTGAACAGCGCCGGCGTATCGAGTGTCAGGGAGGCGGCGGGACGGCAGGAGACGCAGTGATGCAAAACGTCTTGGAGCTGCTGAAGGATCTGATTGCGATTCCGAGCGTCAGCCCGTCTATCCGGCCGGTGGAAGGCGTCTCCGGTGAAGCGTTGGTCTGCGAGCGGGTGCGGGACGCGCTGGCCGCGGCCGGAATCGCTTCGGAGATGGTGGATGTGGCGGATGGGCGCCCGAACCTGTACGCCCGGCTGGACTTCGGCCGCCCTCAGACGGTGATCCTGTCTGCGCACACGGACACCGTTCCCGCCGACGATTTCGACGGCGAGGCGTTCGACCCGCGCGAGGCGGACGGCGCCATCCACGGCCGGGGAAGCTGCGACACCAAAGCCAGCCTGGCGCTGTTCGCCGGGGCGATGCTTCGGGCGGCAAGCGCGGGCGGGTGCGATTTCAACTTGACGCTTGCCGCCGTCTGCGACGAGGAGGCGGGGTTCCTCGGGTCGAAGGCCGCCGCGCGGCATCTGAAGGCCGGCTTCGCCATCGCCGGGGAGCCGACCGGGCTGCACGTCCTGAACCGTCACAAGGGGGTGATGCGCTTCGTGGTCTCCGCCAGCGGCGTGAGCAGCCATTCGTCAACCCCCGATCTCGGGAGGAACGCAATCTACCCGCTCGCCCGGGCCGTGCTTGCGATCGGGGCAAGAGCAGACGACTGGCGTGCGCGGCAGGATCCGGTCCTCGGGCCGCGGACTGTTGCCGTCACGACGATCTCCGGAGGGCAGGCGCCGAACATCATCCCGGACAGCGCGCGGGCGCAGGTGGACGTCCGGAGCCTTCCGGGCGATACGCAGGAGGGCCTGATGACCGAGCTCGCGAAGTGCTGCGGGCCGGACGTGACGATTTCGGCGCCGTTTGTCGCGGGTCCGCCGCTTCACACCCCGGAGGACAACCCGCTGCTTCAGCGTTTTCTTGCAGCCTCCGGGCGTTCACTGACGTGCGCGGCGTACGCCACGGACGCGGCGGAGTACGCGGCGGCCGGCATTCCGGCAGTTGTTTTCGGGCCGGGCGACGCCGCGCTGGCGCATACGAGCCGCGAGCAGATCAGCATCAGCGAGATCGAGGCGGCGGAGCGGATTCTGGGTGCGTTTCTGGGGCTGCGGTAGACCCCGTCCGGAACTTCACGTGCTGTACGGGTGTATAATGTGGTGTCCCGTGGCGTGCATGCAGCGGGCAATTTTTGAAGGAGGTGCTGCCGATACAAGCTAGACGCATTCGTTAGACAAACAGTCTGGACGCCGAATCCCGGTTATCCGGGAGCGGGGGAACCACCGGTTCCGTGGGGCGAGTCTCCGTTTTTGCGGAGAGGGGTCATCTTCCGACCCCAGCCCGTCAGCTAACCTCGCAGGCGCGGAAGGAAGACCCCTTTGCCGGGAGTTACTGCACAGGAGGCCCTGGCCTTCTGTTTTCTGGCAATACCCGCGGGACGTGCGCCCGCATCCCCTCTCTCTTCCCCCTGAGAGTCCCCGTTAGTTCCCCTGATGAGCATCCATCTGGTCGTTTTCGTCTGTGGCTGTGGCGCGGCGCAAAAGGAGCAAGAGCAATGGAGACGCGGGAGTATCCGAAGTTTGCGGTGCTGGGCGCGGGCCATGGAGGCACCGCGATGGCCGGGCACCTGTCGCTTATGGGCTTTGATGTGGCCCTCTACAACCGCACGCCCGAGCGCCTGTGCGCGATTCGCGCCGCCGGCGGTATTGAAATCCTCGCGGGCGGGGTAGAGTCCTTTCCGTGCGGGTTTGCCAGAATCAAGGTCGCAACCTCAGATCCGGGGGTGGCGATAGGAGGCCGCGACATTGTGATGGTCGCGGTTCCGGCAACGGCGCACGGCTTCATCGCGCAGCAGATCGCGCCGCATGTGACCGACGGGCAGTTCATCGTCCTCAATCCCGGGCGGACGGGCGGCGCGCTCGAGGTTCACAGGATCATCCGGTCGAGCGGCAATAGCGCGGACGCGGTTGTGGCGGAGGCGCAGACGTTTCTGTACGCCAGCCGGTCCGTCAACCCCGCGCAGACCAGGGTATTCCGCGTCAA
This sequence comes from Armatimonadota bacterium, assembly GCA_019136435.1. Classification (GTDB taxonomy): domain Bacteria; phylum Armatimonadota; class UBA5829; order DSUL01; family DSUL01; genus JAGVUD01. The sequence goes on from JAGVUD010000286.1 coordinate 4,525, forward strand.
GAACAGCATTCCGGTGGCGGCCCTGCCGGCGCATCGGACCCCGGAAGTGGTCAACGCACTGAGACAGGCGTTCCCCCAGTTCGTGCCCGGAGACAACGTCATGAAGACCAGTCTGGACAACATCGGGGCGATCTTCCATCCGGCGGTGACCGTCCTCAATGCCGCAAGGATCGAAAGCAC
>JAGVUD010000436.1 GCA_019136435.1 Armatimonadota bacterium
ACGCTCCTTGCATAGTCTAGAACTCCAGCTTCAGCAGCACGCCCTGCCCCGGCGCGATGGCGTAGTAGGGCTCGAACTTGCGCAGCTTCCCCGTGATCGGGTCCACATACTGCACGGACTTCACTTCCTTACGGTAATCCGGCAAACACATGATGGAGCGCTTCTGCACTTTGTTGACCACCATCACCCAGCGGGAGCCGTCCTGGTGGGTGAAATCGCCGACCACGAACCCGTCCCCGAGCTTGAAGCCCTTCACCAGCGATGTCTCCGACGGCCCGGTATTGCGCGCGGGGATGTCGCCGAAATGATACACCGCGTCCGACCTCAGCTTGAGCAGATACGGCGCAAGATTCGTAACCATGCGATTCACGATGTACATTGAATCCCACACCGGGGTCTTGCGCCGGAACTCGTCCAGCGGCCCGCCCCGGAAGTTGCCGAGATCGGGAGCTTCCAGGCAGTCGAGCGACTCGCTCATGAACTTGTAGTACGCGATGCCCTTTGCTCCATACACCAGCGACCCCCATACCTGCATCCGGAGGTCCTCATCGCTAATCACCCGGTAGTGCCAGTGGGCGGCCGTCAGGATGATGTTGTGGAACGGTATCCGGTGCTTCAGGGCTGCTTCGCGCACCTGAGCGATGTTCGACCAGAACACGGGGTGGAAGCTGCCGTCCTCGGTGACCACGTACCTGTCGTACGAGAGAATGGGCGGCTTTACTGTTGTGATGTAATCGTCGAGATATTTGTCGTACTCCGGTCCATCTCCGGGGAAGAGGTTGACGTAGGGCCACTTGCCCGGGGCGAGTTTGCGCACCGCCTCCGAAGCGCGGCCGAGCGCGGGGAAATGCGCCGCGATAGGCTCGTCCTTCAGGTGGTATCCCCAGAGCGCAGGGTGATTGTTGACCCGTTTGACGATGGCGGGAAGCGCCTTGACGGCCCGGTCCGCATCCAGCGCCTCGTCCCACCGGGAGCCGGCAAGCGCCGGATCATAGAGGATGGCCTTGACGCCCGCCTTCTGGCAGGCATCGAGCATCTTCTCCGGCACGAACGCGATGCTGTTGATTCCGCAGTCGGCCATCTTCTTCAACGTGTCCGCGTCATCCACGTAGTCCCACGCCATCAGGGGGAAGAACGGCTTATCCTGCGCGGCGGCGCAAGGCGCCGCCAGCAGAAGCGCGCAGAGCACGAGGGCAAGCAGCAGGTTCACAAACGGCATAGCTATTGTCCTTTCGCCAGGATCGTTGCCAGACGGTCCCGGATCCATTTCTCTGTCTTGGGGAAGTCACCGTAGCTCTTGATGCCGGCAAGCATGGGATCGTCCGGCTTTATGCCGGCAGTCTGGAGCATCGCGTAGTCCTGCAGCGACTCGGCGAACACTTCCCAGCGAATCGAGTCCATCGGCTTGCCGTCCAGGCCGGGGTAAACAACGAAGAAGTCCCCTGGAGGCCAGCCCGGGTTCGTGAAGGGGTCAATCATCTGCTCGCTCTCCATGACATGCCAGTAGTTGTAGCCCCAGTGAAGGAAGCCCTGTGCTCCGAGCCTGTAGAACAGCCATCCGGACATCCGGATCTTCGCAAGCGGCGTATCCATGAAGCGGTTCAGGTACGGCCCGACCGGGCCGCAGCAGAAGTACACCCAGTGCGGGATCCCCTCCTTGACATATGCGGAGGCGGAGGCGACGTCCGGGATGGGGATGTCGGAGAGCTTCTGCCGGCCATATTCGATGTTGCTCAGCGCATCCATCACTTTCATCCACGGTGCGGCCTCCCGTAGGAATGCCCGCGCCTTTCTGTAGTTCTCCAGATGCTCCCCCTCCCCCGGTTCGTCCGACAGGTGGAAGAACGACTGGTCGAGCGCCTTCTCTTTGACCAGGAAGTCGTGGAAAGCCGGAAGGAACTGGCGCAGGAAGTTGTGATACACCTCGCCGTGCCCATCGGTGTCAACGGGCCAGAGCGGCACGGCCTTGCCATCTACCCATTTGTAGATAACCATCGGGTTGCGCGCCCCCCAGTAGATCCACAGGTGCGACCACTCGAAATGCGTTGCCCCGCACTCTCTGGCGAGCTTCAGGAAACGGCTAACGTTCTTAAAATCGAATTCGTACTTGCCGGGCGACGGCTCGTTGACGATGAGAAGCTGGGGCGGACGCTGGTAGATCTCGCGCCGGAAGAAGAAGATGGGCACGTAGAGTGTGTCATTGCCATGGTCCACCATGTTCTGCACATAGTTGCGCATGATGTCCCAGAGCTTCTCGTCTTCGAACATCCCGGTCTTGTAGTACGTATAGAACAGGTCGGCATTCCACCAGTGCGTCACGCGGAAGTCCCGGCGCGGCCTGACGACGAAGCTGCTCACGTCAAGGGTCACCGGCATCTCGACGCGCGTCGGCTCTTCCTTGGACTCGAACGTCACGGTAAGCCTGTGCTTGCCAGGTTTCGCGTCCACAGGCACGCGAACCGTAACCCAGAAAGGCGCGGTCTGATAGTTCCCCACGTCGGCCGTCTGCGACGGGTAGAGGATGTCCGGGACCAGCCCGGGCAGGAAACCCTCTTTGACCCCTTCAAGCTCGCTCACGCCGGTGTAGCGGGTCAGAAACCGGACCGGAACGAAGTCCACGCGGCGCACCTGCGCCTCTACGCCCTGCGGGCCGCTGACGGTACAGGTGGTGTTCATCCAGCTCGCGCGCTCGTTGCGGAGGCAGGCCTGGAAGGACACCTGCCCGCCCCTCGGCGCGGCGATGGTCATCTCGCTGGATGTCCCTGGTCTGGAGGTCAGAAAGACGCGCTTCAGCGAGCTTTCCAGCCAGAAGAAGACTGTCGGCCGCTTGCCCCCATCCGGATCGAAGGACAAAGGCCTGCAGTTGGCAGGTTTCGCACAGATCGCGAAGATAACGAGCATCAGAATGCTGAGGCACAGGTAGATCCTCATCCTACTTCGCCAGAACCTTTCGCAGCGTCTCGTTCAGCCACTGTTCGCTCCTCGGAAAATCGGCATAGCTCTTGATGTCGCCCAGCATCGGGTCGTCGGGCTTGATACCGGCGGTCTGCAGGATGGCATAGTCTTGAAGCGCCTCGGCAAAGACCTCCCAGCGGATGGAGTCCACCGGTTTGCCGTCTGGACCGGGATAGACAACGAACGGGTCGCCGGGCGGTATGCCAGGCCAGCATGCGCCGGTCGAGTCGCTGAACGGATCAATCAGCTTCTCCTGCTCCAGCGCGTGCCAGTAGTTGTATCCCCAGTGCAGAAATCCTCTGGCTCCCAGGCGATAGAACAGGAACCCCGCCATGCGAATCTTGGGCAGCGGCGTATCCAGCAGCCGCTGCAGATACATCCCTCGCGGAGCGCAGCAGAAGTAGACCCAGTGCGGGATCTTCTCTTTGATGTAGGCGTCCGCCGAGCTGATGATCGGGATCGGGTGGTCGGTCAGGTTCTCCCGGCCGTATTCGATCTCGCTCAGCGCGTCAATCACCTTGCCCTTCGTCCACGGGGCGTTCTGGTTGAGGAAGGCGCGCGCCTTGCGGTAGTTCTCCAGACTCTCTCCGCCGCTCGGCTCATCCGAGACGTGGAAGTAGGACTTCTCCAGTATGCCCTCTTTCACGAGGAAGTCGTGGAACGGCGGCAGGAACTGCTTCAGGAAGTTGTGGAACTCCGGCCCGTGGCCGTCGGATTCCGGCGACCAGAGCATGACGTGCTTTCCGTCTTTCTGGGTGTAAACGCGAACCGGGTTGCGCGCGCCCCAGTATATCCAGAAGTGCGACCACTCGAAACGGTCGAAGCCGACCTCTTTCGCGAGGTCCACGTACCTCTTCACCAGCTTGAAATCGAACTCGTACTTGCCGGGCGACGGCTCGTTCACGATCAGAAGCTGACAGGGTCGGACGAACGTCTCCCGCCGCGCGAAGAAGAGGGGCACCATCATCACATCGGTGCCGTGCGAAAGGAGATTCTCCATGTAGTTGCGATGAATCTCCCAGACCTTCTCGTCCTCCCACATTCCGGTCTTGTAATGGTCCCAGAGCGCCTCTCCGCGGAACCAGTGGACAACCGGGAAATCCTTCCGGGGCTTCACCACGAACTCGGTCACGTTCACGACCTGCCTGAGATCGGCGGATTTCGTGCCTTCGTGAAAGCTCCAGTGCACGTTCAGCTCGCGGGGGCCGGGTTTCGCATCCGCCGGGACCTGAACAGTGATCCAGAAAACGCAGTTTTCGTACGGCCCGGCGGTGGAAAGCTGATGATCATACAGGGGGTCAGGGACCAGCCCCGGCATGAAATCACCGCCTTCGAGATCGCTTGCTGGAGTATCAGTGCTGCCCAGGCGGACGGGAACGTAGCCGACCATCCGCACGCGCGTCTTGAGATCGCCGCCTCCCGTGATGGAGCAGGTGACGTTCAGCGGGAACATCCTGTCATTGCGCAGACAGGCCTGAAAGGAGACCTGGCCTCCCCGCGGCGCGAGAATCGGGCCCGCCGCCGCACTGCCCGGCGCGCTCTTGAGGTACACCCTCTTCAGAGAGCTTTCGAGCCAGAATCGCACGGTCTGCGACTGGTCCGCGTCCGGCTTCACGACGAGCGGGCCACTCGCCGAAGACGGTGCATCGGCGATGGCGGCTGTTGATACAGAGAACAAGCCGAGCCCGGCGACCGCGAGGCCCAGCAGGCAAGAGGTGATTACCATGGGTTCCTTCCTGGATTGTCCGAGGCTGGCCGGGATACGGGTAGCTCCCGTCCTTGCCGACGTAAAGGTAGTTGGACAGTTCAGCGTTCTCGCTCGAGCCGCCGCCGATTGTGATGACGCGGACGTGATAGTCGCAGTAGAGAACCGGGTACAGGTAGTTGCGGCCCTGGCCCAGAACGCCGCCGCCCCGGAAATGCTGCGAACTGGTCTCACAGAGGAGCGGCTTCTGGGCGGGGCTCTTGACTTCCGACGCGTGCACCCCGCAGAGGGCCGCCTTGCCGCCGTTGATCTGCATGAACGGGTTGCCCTTGGGGTCTTTCCCCTTGTGCGGACAGAAGTACCAGTAAGTCCAGCCGCTCGCCGTCTCGGCATTCACGCTGACCGTCGGGCACCAGCGAATCTGCCTGTTCTTGACATACGACTCC
>JAGVUD010000294.1 GCA_019136435.1 Armatimonadota bacterium
AGTACGCCGCCGCGTTCGGCGGGTTCAACTTCATCGAGTTCACGGCGGGCGCGGTTGTCGTCAACCCGCTCCGCATCGCGCCGGAGACGCTCAACGAACTCGAATACTCGCTGCTTCTCTGCTACACGGGCAAAACGCGCCCGTCCGCCAACATTTTGGACCGCCAGATAGGCGCCGTGCAGGCCAACGCCGATGACGTAATGCGCAGCCTCGACCACTCCAAGGTGATTGCCACCGAAATGAAGAACCTGCTTCTGCGCGGGCGGCTGCGCGAGTTCGGCGAACTGCTGCACGTCGCGTGGGAGGAGAAGAAGCACCTGGACCCCCAGATATCGAACTCTCAGATTGACGAGCTTTACACCATCGGGCGCGACAACGGCGCGATTGGCGGCAAGGTGCTCGGCGCGGGCGGAGGCGGGTATCTGCTGTTCTTCTGCGAGTTCCCGCACAAACACAGGGTCGCCGAGGCGCTCGTGAAAGCCGGGGGGCAGATAGCTCCGTTCCGGTTCGAGCCGTGCGGCGCGCAGGCGTGGGAGGTCCGTGATTGAGGATGGTTTTTGCCGCTCCCCTGTTCCCGCTTCCGGTGGATGGCGGAGCGAAGATCCGGCTGCTGCGGCATCTGGAGGTGCTCTCGCGCAAGCACGAGATTCATCTCGTGACGGTGGTGCGAAGCGCCGGCGAGCGGGCGCTCGCTGCCGATCTCGAGCGTTACGGCGAGGTCGTCGCGATCGAAGCCCCGCACAGGCGCACACCCGCTCACAGAGTGCTCTACCGCGCGGGATACACCCTGCTGTCACGGCTGCGCGGATGGCCGATGGATGCGTTCTACGGCTGCCCGGGAGCGTTCAGCCGCGCCGTGAAGGGCCGCGCCGCGGCTGTCAGCGCCGATCTGATCCATTACGATTTCTGGTTCGCCGCTCTCGGCGATCTGAAGGGGCAGTCCTGCGGGCGGGTGATGCTCGAGCACGACGTCGAGTACATCCGGCGCAGGCGCGACTTCGAGAACGCCCCGCCGGAGTCCCGCGCGGCCCTGCGCCGCAAGTGGGTGGCCACCGAACGCGCCGAGAAGACCGTGCTCCGTAGCGTGGACTGCGTTCTCACGGTCACCGATCGCGACTCGGAGGAAGTGCTTTCCGCCGGCGCCAGGCGCGCTGTTACGCTGCCCACAGGGATTGACACAGACGCCTGCCGGCCGCCCGAGTCCGAGACGCCCGATCCCCGTCTCGTTTACGTCGGCGCGTATTCGCACCATCCGAACGTGGACGCCATGCTCTGGTTCGCGAACGATATCTTCCCGCGTATCCGCGAGGCCAATCAGGACGCGACTCTGAACATCGTCGGGAGCGCGCCTCCGCCGGAGATACTCGAACTGGGCTTGCGCAAGGCGATATCGGTCACCGGCCCTGTTCCCGATGTCGCCCCGTACCTCCAGGGGGCGCGAATCTCGATCGCGCCGCTGCGGGTAGGCAGCGGCATCAAGGGCAAGATCATCGAGGCAATGGCCTACGGGCGTCCGGTGGTCACCACCTCTGTCGGCGCTGAGGGGATGGGGCTTACCGATGGCCAGAACGTCGTCATCGCGGAGGGCGCCGGCAGCTTTGCCGCCGCCGTGATAGACCTTCTTTCGAACCCCGCCAAAGCCCTTGCCATCGGCCGCGCCGGGAGGGAGTTCGTGGTGAACAACCACAGCCAGCAGGCCGCCGATGCGCGCCTGCTGGAGATATACGAGCGCGATGTGTGGGAAGGCAAGGTCTGAACCGCCGTGGACCTCAGCGTCATCATCGTCAACTACAACACTCGCGACCTGCTCCGCGACTGCCTGCGGTCGGTGTACGAACAGACTCCGTCGCTCGAAATAGAGGTGTATGTCGTGGACAACGCCTCGTCCGACGGTTCTGCCGATATGGTCGCGGAGGAGTTCCCGGGGGTGCATCTGACGCGAAGCGCCGAGAACCTCGGCTTCGCCAAAGCGAACAACGTCGCCCTGTCAGAGGCCTCGGGAGACGTGCAGATTCTGCTCAACCCCGACACCGTCGTCCTCGACGGCGCCCTCGAGAAGATCGTCCGCTACCTGCGCGAGAACCCCGATGTGGGCGCGGTCTGCCCGGACCTGCCGCAGCCGGGGGGAACGCTGCAGGTGACCTCCTGCGGGCACCAGCCAACCGTTTGGCGCGTGTTCTGCCAGTACTTCTTTCTGACGAGGCTGTTTCCCAGAACCCGCCTGTTCCGGGGCATGAACCTGGTGGCCGGCGTGCATCGCGAGCCCGTGAGCGTGGAGTGGCTGTCGGGCGCCTGCCTGTGCGCCCGGAGGGATGTGTGGAGCGAGGTGGGCTTTCTGGACGAGAGCTGGTTCATGTTCGCCGAGGACATGGAGTGGTGCGAGCGCGCGCTGAAGCGCGGCTATCTGCTGCACTATCTGCCCGGCGTCACGGTGAATCACTACTGGGGAGCAAGCTCGAAAGGCGTCGCCGGCAAGACGAGCACCATGTGGCTGGACAGCATCGCAAGCTGGCATGGGCGCGGGCACGCTCGCCTCTCCACGTCCGCGATGATGCTGGCTTTCTCTGGAGGACTCGGGCTGCGGGCCGTGCTGCACCGGCTCAGGGCGGCAAAGAGCAGGGACAGCAAGTGGCGGTTCGAAGGGGAATACATGGGCCGGTGCGCGGCAAAAGCCCTTCAGCTCGCCCTGTGTCCGCCGCGAAGGAGTGACGCCTGATGCGAAACCTCGTGCTCAAGTTCGCGCGCGCAATCAAGAAGAACCCCGATTTCCGTATTGACGACCGCATGCCGACAACGGCCATCCTCGCGATGCTCTGGACGACCGGGCTCGCGTTTCTGCGCGGGCTCTGGCGGCGGCCGTGGCTGGGCGGCGCGCGGGGGATGCTGTTCATCGGAAAGCACGTGACTATTCGCAACCCGCGGCTCGTGAGCGTGGGGCGCAGCTTCGTCGCCGAAGACTACAGCGAGATTCAGGGCCTTTCGGCCGAAGGCGTCCGCATCGGCAACAACGTCACCATGGCGCGCTATGCCATGATCCGGCCGTCCGGCTACTATGGCGGCGAAATCGGCGTTGGGTTCCAAATCGGCGACGGCTCAAACATCGGAGCGTTCGCCTACATGGGCGCGGCGGGCGGCATCCGCATCGGCCGCAACGTAATGATGGGCCCCCGCGTCAGCATCCTCGCCGAGCAGCACAACTTCGACCGCACCGACGTCCCGATGAAGTCGCAGGGAACCGTGCGCAAGGGAATCATCATCGGCGACGACGTCTGGCTGGGGGCGAACTGCTGTATTCTGGACGGCGTCACGGTGGGCGAGGGCGCGATCATCGCGACCGGCGCAGTCGTCACGAAGGATGTGCCGCCGTTCGCCATCGCGGGCGGCGTTCCGGCCAGGGTCATCCGAATGCGCGGCGAGGGTGAGGCTCCGCCGGCGTCCGGGCCGGAGTCGTAGCATTGTCCGCCGCACCGCGCAGAGCGCTCTTCGTTCACTCCTCCAACGAGATGTACGGCGCGGATATCATCCTGCTCGGGCTGCTCGAAGGCCGCGACTCCTCGCGCTGGAGCCCGTCCGTGATCCTCCCGAACGACGTGCCGTATCAGGGACGCCTTGCCGCGAAGCTTGGCGGCATCTCCGTCCCGTATCGCGAACTCAAGCTGGCCGTTCTGCGCAGGCGCTACTTCACCCCGCACAGGTTCGGGCTCTACTGCGCGTATTTCGCCTGGAGCACCGCGTCCATCGTGCGCCAGATTCTGCGCGAGAAGATAGACGTCGTTCACTCCAACACGACCGCTGTCATACCGGGAGCGATAGCAGCGAAGCTCACGCGCCGCCCGCATGTGTGGCATTCGCACGAGATGGTGGTGTCGCCGGGTTTCGTGAGGAAACTCACGGCGCGAATGGCGCCCGCGCTTTCGGATGTCGTCATCACCGTGTCGGGCGCGGTGCGGGAGCATCTGCTCGCCGACAACCCCGCCGCGCGCAATATCCGCGTTCTTCACAACGGCATAGACGTGGAGCGGTTCGCGTCGGCGTATGGGCGCGAGCGGGTGCGCGCGGAGTTCGGCTTCGCGCCGGACGATGTCGTCATCGGAACGCTGGGGCGCGTTTCACGCGGGAAGGGTCAGGGCTATCTTCTGGACGCGGCCGCGCGGATCGCGGCCGCGCGAATTGCGGGCGATGCCCCGGGCGTGAAGTATCTGCTTGTGGGCGATGCGTTCATGGGGCAGGAACACCTGGTGGATGAGCTGCGCCGCAAGGTGGATGAACTGGGCCTTGCTGAGCGTGTGCGTCTCTCGGGCTACCGGGCCGACGGGCCGGACGTGCTGGCGGCGCTCGATATCTGCGTGCTGCCCTCCACGCTTCCGGACAGCTTCCCGACCATCGTGCTCGAAGCGATGGCTGCGGGGAAGCCTGTGGTCGCGACGAACTGGGGTGGGGCGAAGGAGATGATCGTCGAGGGCGAGACGGGGTTCGTGGTTCCGGTTGACGACGCCGCGGTTCTGGCGGACCGCCTCAAGACCCTGGCTTCGTCGGAGGAGCTTCGCCGGAGTTTCGGCGCGGCCGGTCAGGCTCGCGCCCGCGAACTCTTCACGCGCCAGCGCATGTGCTCCGAGTTCTGGGCGATCATGGACGAGGTTGCTGCAAGCCGGGGCGCCGTCCGTCTCCGGGCAGCGCCCCGGTGAGGTTCTCCCCTTT
>JAGVUD010000063.1 GCA_019136435.1 Armatimonadota bacterium
TGCGGCACGGCGAAGAGCATGCCCCACGAGGCCGTCCGCTCGTCAATGGACTCCTCGATGAAGAACGGCCGGGACCAGGTGCGCCCGCCGTCGCGGCTGACCGCGCCGACGACACTTTCGTCCTTGGCGGCCTCCTCAGTGGCCTGCGTCCAGCACATCATCCAGGTTCCGTCGCTCAGAATGACGGCGCAGGGCTGCTGGTTTGTGAGATCGCGCCCCTGGCCGTGACGATGGACGATCGTCACATGGTCGTGAATGCAGGAGCTGTACTTCACCCCGTGCAGGTCGTAGTGAACGGTCTCGGCCTCCGGCACCGGGGCGACGATTGTGTGCGGCATTCCCTGTTTCCTCCCGCGCCCGCGCGCGATGCGGGGCCGGCGTATGGGTCGTTTGCAGGCTTATTATAGTCCCGGGCGGCCCGGGGGTGGTAAACTTAGAGATATGGAAGCACTGCTAAGCGCCTGCCTTGGCATCGGCCTGAGCGCCTCGTGCGGGTTTCGCGTGTTCGTTCCACTGCTGGCGATGAGCATCGCGGCGGCCGCGGGGCATCTGACGCTCGCCCCGGGGTTTGCCTGGATCGGGTCCGGCGTCGCCCTCGCCGCATTTGCTGTTGCCACGCTCCTGGAGGTCGCGGCGTACGCCATCCCGTGGCTCGACAACGCGCTGGACACCATCGCCGCTCCGGCGGCGGTCGTGGCCGGGATCATGGTCACCGCGTCCGTCGTGGGCGACATGAGCCCGCTGCTCAGATGGTCGCTTGCCGTCATCGCCGGCGGCGGCGCCGCCGGCGCGGTGCAGTCGGTGACGGTTGCGACCCGTGCGGCGTCCACCGCCACCACCGGGGGCCTCGCAAACCCGCTGATCTCCACCCTCGAGCTGGGCGGGGCGGTCACGGCTTCCGTGCTGGCGTTGCTCGCGCCGGTCGCGGCAGTGTGCGCGCTCATCATCGGCCTGACGCTTCTGGCTTGCTCGCTGGGGCGGCGCGGCCGGAGCGCGCGGCACACATAAAATCGGGGCTCCCTCGCCCGGGAGCCCCGTTCACCACGAGTGCGGTAGACGCGCCCGCGTGAATTATCCGCGGCGAGGACCCCGTCACGAAGCAGGGTCCCTCGCCGCTATATCCTTCTGTCTGTGTAGGGAAGAGCCGCTTCATCTCCTCCGTAACTAACAGTATCGGCAGGCGGCGGCGGAACTGGAGGATATCGGCCCAAGGAAAGAAACTAAAAAGATTGCGCCGGGCGCCGACAGCCGCGTCTAGCAGCCGCGTGAGCGCTCTTTCAGAAGCTGAACGACTCTGCGAACCGCCTTGCCGCGATGGCTGACGTTGTTCTTCAGTTCCGATGAGACTTCGGCGAGGGTGCAGTTGTACTCGGGGAAGTAGAAGATGGGGTCGTATCCGAACCCCCCGCCCCCGGAGGGCCTGCGGGCAATGACCCCCGAGCAGGTCTCAAGCGCTTCCACGGTCTCTCCCGACGGAAACGCAATGCACGCCGCGCACACGAACCGCGCTCCGCGTTCCTCCGGCGGCCGACCGGCAAGCAGGCTCAGTATGGCGTTGTTGCGCTCTTCGGCAGTCGCCTGCTCGCCCAGGAACCGGTTGGAGCGCACTCCGGGTTCGCCCGCCAGGGCGTCAATGCAAATCCCCGAGTCATCGGCGAGCGCCGTTCTGCCCGTCTGCTCCGCCACCGACCGCGCCTTGATGCGGGCGTTCTCGAGGAACGTGCTGCCCGTCTCCTCGGGCATCGTGACCCCCTCACAGCCGTCCAGACCTTCGATCTGGACGTCCGACGAGCCGAGAATCTCGGCTATCTCCTGCACCTTGTGCGGGTTGGATGTAGCAATCAGCAGTCGTGTGGGCATGTCGCTGTTCAGCCTGCCAGGAAGGGATGGTCGGTGAGGACGCTCTTCTGAATCCTGATAAGCTCGCGGATGCCGACCTCCCCCAGATCGAGCATCTTGTGAAGCCTGTCGCGCCCGAACGGCGCGGCCTCGGCGGTACCCTGAATCTCGATGAAGCGGCCGTCGCCCGTCATGACCAGGTTCATGTCCACCTGCGCCTGGCTATCCTCCTCGTAGCAGAGGTCCAGCAGCTCCGCTCCCGAGACGATTCCAACGCTGACGGCGGCCAGGTAACTCGAAACGGGCCGCTTCCCGAGCAGGTTCGCATTGGAGATGTATGCCAGCGCGTCCGCGAGCGCCACGAACGACCCCGTAACGGATGCAGTGCGCGTGCCTCCATCCGCCTGAATCACGTCGCAGTCCAGCCAGATGGTGCGCTCCCCGAGCGCATCGAGGTTCACGACCGATCGCAGCGACCGCCCGACCAGCCTCTGAATCTCGAGCGTCCGCCCGCCCTGCTGCCCGCGTGACGCCTCGCGCTGGCTGCGGTCCTTGCACGAGCGGGGGAGCATACCGTACTCCGCCGTCACCCATCCGCCGCCGCTGCCCTTGCGGAACAGCGGCACCCGCTCCTCCACGCTCGCCGTGCAGATGACGCGCGTGTCGCCCATTTCGATCAGGCAAGAGCCCTCGGCATACTTGATATAGTTGCGCGTGATGCGGCAGGGCCTGATCTGGTCAACCGCGCGACCGTCTACTCGGGGCATAGTGCTTCTCCTGAAAGGGCCTCAACGGCGGGGCGCAGTTCGCGAAGAGCGCCGTCTTCGTCCCAGCGCGCCAGAGCGATCTCGGGGAGTCCGAACCCGAGAAATCGCGATCCGAGCGCGCGGAATGTGTCCGACGGCGCGGAGAGAACATACCGGGACGGGGTTCGCGTATCGAGCGCGCCGCCCACTGCGTCCAGTATTTCGGCGGCGGCTTCGCCGGCGGGGTCAATGAACACCGAGCCCGCGGGGGCCTGCCGCGCGAGTTCGGGAAGCAGAAAAGGATAGTGCGTGCAGCCGAGAACGAACGTCTTCGCGCCGCGCTCCAAGCCCGGCGCCAACGCCTCGCGCACGGCCGTCTCAACATCCGGTCCCGACAGTTCGCCCGCTTCCACGAGCGGAACGAAAGCGGGACAGGCGGTCTGGACAACCCCGGCACCGGGCGCAAGCCGCGTGATAGCCTCCGGATACTTCCCGCTCGCGACCGTTCCGGCCGTCGCCAGCACTGCCACCGGCCCCCGCGCCTGCCGCACCGCCGCGCGCGCCCCGGCTTCCAGAACCCCGGCCATCGGCACATCCGGCCAGCGCTCCCGGGCGGCGTCGAGCGCCACCGCGCTCGACATGTTGCAGGCCATCAGTATGGCCCCCGCGCCCTCCCGCAGCAGAAAGTCCACGATAGACAGCGCGAAGCCCCGGACCTGATCGAGAGGACGGTCGCCGTAGGGAACATGCGCGATGTCGGCGAGGTAAATCACACTCGCATCGGGAGCGCGCTCCAGAAGAGCGCGCACAACGGAGAGCCCCCCCAGCCCCGAATCGAAAACCCCGATCCGGACTCCGGTCACGAGCCCTTGATGACCGAGCGCCGGTCGGGCTCGACGGGCAGGGTGAGGTCGAGGTGGCCGCCGAGTGATTCGAGCTCGCCGTCCTCCGCAACGATTCTAACCTTCTTCGTGCCGGGATAGGCTTCGACGGTTGTGAGAACAAGTGCGTTCACGGCTGCAACCTCTTCGGCGCTGCCGCCGCTGTAGTCCCGTATCTCCTTGCTGAGCGTGAGCGTCGCCTCGCCCGCGCTGCTCGAAGCAAACGACACCACCCTCGTGCCGGCGGGATAGATGCGGCGGCCTTCGGATTCGGTGTCGAGAAGCGCCTGAATGGCGGCTCGCTTTCCGGCGCCTTCGGGCAAGTCAACGGTCTTTCGGGCAAGCATCATCTCGCCGCCCGAGACGGCCGGAACGTAGATGACGGCGGACTCCTCCGCCGGGGCGGGTGCGGGCTTGTGCGCGGATGGCCCCGGTCTGGGCGCAACGGATGTGGGCGGCGGCTGGGCGCACCCAGCCGCGAAGATGAGTATGCCGGCGGCCGCTCCCGCCAGGAACCTGTCTTTGAGCACTGAACCCCTCCGAGGCAAACTACCCGGGCCCTTCCGCCTTTGACGAGGCCGGACCGCCCAGATACCGTATGACCGCATCAACGATAGCGCTGGCGGTCTGCCCCTGAAAACCGGTGTCGGAAAGGAGCTTCGCGTCTGAGCCGTGGTTGACGTAGCCCATCTCGACGAGTATGGCCGGAACGGTCGAGTTCCGCAAGACGTACAGGCCCGTGTTGTACAGCTTCGTGTCGGACCGGGCCCCGCGCGCCGCGATGCCCGTCGCCGCCGCAATCTCGTCGTGCACAAGCTGCGCGAGCATACGCGAGCTGGGGTCCTGCTTGTGGTAGTAAACTTCCATGCCAGAAACGCTGTTGACGCGGCCGTTGGAGTTAGCGTGAATGCTGACGAAAACGCTCGCGTTGTTCGCAGCAATGGCGTCAACCCTCTCCTTGAGCGTAAGGTAGGTGTCGTTCGTGCGGGTCAGCACACACGAAAGACCGCGGCGCTCGGCTTCCTGCTTGATGGTAAGCGCGACGGCCAGGTTCAGGTCCTTCTCCATCAGACCGTTTGCGCTCGCGCCCCTGTCCTTGCCGCCGTGGCCGGGGTCAATCACCACGATCTTCGACCGCCAGTCGCCCTCGGCCCCTTCCGGCACGAACACCTCCCAGATTATCTCGTTGGGAGACGACCCTGTCAGCAGGCGTGATGCCAGCGGGCGCAGCCCGCTGACCTTCAGAAGAACTTCGCCCGGACGCGGGCCGCTCGCGACAAGCGAAGCGTCCTGCACAGGGCCGCCATTGAAGCGCCACGCCCTGTCGGCCGCGCTGACGGTGGCGTTGGTGAGCGCGAGCGCCAGTCTGTTCGCAAGGGCTTCCATCCTGAGTTCCGGCCGGGGAACGCTGTTCCCGTTGATGGTGAACCGCACGGTTGACCGGGTGTTCTCGACGCGCACCTGCCGAATGTCAACCGGTGCGGAGGCGGCCGCGGCGGTCCCCTCTTTAGTCGGGGGCGTCGCCGGGACATCCGTCTGCTTCGCAGGGGGTGGCGGCTGATTCTGCGCGAGCGCGACGACGATAGTTGAAGCGCGCGCGGGAGCCTTCACCGCGAACTCGGCCCTTCCGGCCGTCTCTGCCGTGATGCGGGCGGTGTTCGGATCGTACTGCCCGAGCCGGAGCGCCCGGACGATGGACGTGGCGGACTTCGACTCGGTCGGCGGCCCGACGATGCAGGCGCCCTTGAGGTCAACGTAGATGCGCTCGGGCGCGGTCAGCCGGCGCGTCTGATGAATAACGGGAAAACTGGTGGTGATGCGCAGCGCCCCGTCGGTGAACCGCACATCGGTGACGCGGGCAAACACGCCGAGCGTGTTCTTGTCGAGGCGGGTCTGCGCTCCCAGCGCTTCGGCAAGCGGGCGCAGCGACACCATCTCGCGTCCGTCCACCACCTTGCGCGGCGCCGTGCCATCGCCGCCCTTGATGCGAAAGACCTGGCCGTCCGGCGTCAACGTCACACCGAGCGCCTTGCCCACCGCGTCGCCCGGCGCCCATACCTGCCCGTCCTCCAGCACCGGAGCGGGACGCGACATAAGCTGCTGCCCGCCGATTGTGACCTTGCAGGGCTGAGGGGCTGAGAAGCAGGCGGCCGCGGCGCAGAGCGTCAGGAAGGCAACAAAGACTCCTGATGCTCGTATTCGAAAGGCTGTTGTCGCTCGTATCGCCATTGCGTAAGACGGGCTGCTGCTGCGGATGATTGCTACGCGCGGCAGGAGTCTTGCCCGGCATCGGGCGCTCAACTGCCGGCCCGGCCCCCACCGCTGTGGGCGTTTGCGGTGACGGACAGGAAAAACGTACCCCTTAAGATACACCCTCAGGGCGTGTACTGCAACCTTTATGAGGGAGATATCGGCAGAATCGGTTCGCCTGAAGAGGGCTGGGTCAGCCGCCTTCGCCCAGCCAGCGCGCGGCGTCCTTCGCGTGATACGTGAGAATCAGGTCGGCTCCGGCGCGCTTCAGCCCGGTCAGAATCTCGAGCACGACGCGCTGTTCGTCAATCCAGCCTTTCTCCGCGGCCGCCTTCACCATCGCGAACTCGCCGCTGACATTGTAGGCCGCCACGGGCAGGTCGGTGAGAGAGCGCGCGTCGCTGATGATGTCGCCGTAGGCGAGCGCCGGCTTCACCATAACGATGTCCGCGCCTTCGTCCACGTCGGTGACGATTTCCTTGGCGGCCTCGCGGCGGTTTGCCGGGTCCATCTGATGCGTCTTGCGGTCGCCGAACTGCGGCGCGCTGCCCGCGGCCTCGCGGAACGGCCCGTAGAAGCCCGAGCAGTACTTCGCTGCGTAGCTCATGATGAGCGTTTCTTCGTGCCCCGCTTCGTCCAGCCGCTCGCGTATGGCCCCCACGCGGCCGTCCATCATGTCCGAGGGCGCAACGATGTCGGCCCCGGCCGCCGCGTGCGAAAGCGCCGTGCGCTCAAGCAGCGTCAGCGTGGCGTCGTTGTCAATCTGCCCGTTCTTGACGACGCCGCAGTGCCCGTGGCTCGTGTACTCGCACAGGCAGACGTCCGTGATCACCACCATCTCCGGGCATTCCTTCTTCAGGACCCGAACAGCGCGCTGCACCACCCCGTCCTCGGCGTAAGCCTCCGAGCCGCGCTCGTCCTTCGCCTGCGGCACCCCGAACAGCAGTACGGCGGGGATGCCAAGATCCATCAGCGACGCCGCCTCGCCCGCAAGCAGGTCCTGCGAAAACTGAAAGCAGCCCGGCATCGCGCGGATCTCCATCTGCACATCGAGCCCCGGCACGACGAAGACGGGGTAGATCAGATCGGACGCGTTGAGTTCTGTCTCGCGGACCATCCGGCGAATGCTGCCGCTTGCTCTCAGGCGGCGGTGTCTTGACACTGGAAAAGGCATTGTAATACTCCTGTGCTCCCTTCTCCGTTGCCCGGGCTTCAACCTTCGCCGCGCCCGCACCAGGCAGGATGTCCGTGCGGCCGCGGCGAAGCAGTCTCGTGATGATCGCTCACATTTCCGGAAAGCTACTCAGGGTCGGCGGCTCGCACGTTGTGGTGGACGCAGCAGGCGTCGGCTACAAGGTCTTCGTTCCCGTCTCCACGCTGATGGCGATGCCGCAGCAGGGGGAGCCGGTCTCTTTTCACATTCACACCATCGTGAAGGAAGACGCCATCGAGCTGTACGGGTTCGCCAACGAACTCGAGCAGGAGGCTTTCGAGCTCCTGATTTCAGTTTCGGGCGTCGGGCCTAAGATGGCACTGGCGCTGCTTTCGGCGATGTCCGTGCGCGAGCTTGCCGCGGCGGCGAGAGACGACGGCGGCAGGCTGCAGACCGCGCCCGGAATCGGCAGGAAGACGGCCCAGAGGATTGCTCTGGAGGTCGGCGAGAAGCTTCAGGAACTGGCGCTGGCCGCGGCCGCCGAGGAGCCCGGCCAGACCGATGTGCTCTCGGACGTGATCGAGGGGCTTCTCGCGCTGGGCTACCCCCGCGCCGATGCCCGCCGCATGGCTCAGGACGCCCGCAAGCGGCTCCCGGACGCGGACAGCGCCGCCGCGCTCATCAAAGAAGCTCTCTCGAGCGTCAGTCAGTAGCGGGCTGTTCGCGCTTGCCGAAGATGAGCGCGTCCAGCGCATAGCGTCCGCCGCCCAGCAGAACGAGCGCACCCGCCATCGTCCAGTACGCAAGCGCCAGCTCGCGGTCAGAGAAGGGCGTCCCTCTGTGCGCAACGAACGCGGCGACCGTCATCGTCCCGAACACGGCGAGCGCCGCCAGGCGAGTGCCCAGCCCGAGCGCGACAAGCAGGCCGCCGCCGAACTCGGACAGCGCGGCAAGGTATGCGAAGAGGAGCGGAAACGGAAAACCCATGTTCGCGACTCCCTGCGCAAAACCTTCAATGCCGCCGCCGAACAGCTTTGCATACCCGTGCGTCGCGATGCCGAGCCCCATCAGAACCCTTAGCCAGAGCAGTCCGGCCGATCCCAGTTTCTCTCTCAGTGTGTCTACGGCTTTGTCCCCCTGTTATTGACGTCCGCGCGTCGCCTGATGGAAAGAACGCCATTGAGGCCCCGCACGTTCCCTGCGGCGCGCGCGGCGGGCGCACGCGCTTTCGGTATTGCGTATAATGTATGACGCGAGAGACGCGGAAGGTGGGAGCGGGGCAAACAACTGAGGACATTCAATGGATATGATCGCTGAAGAATCTACCTGGAGAACAAAAGTCGGGCTGGCGGAGATGCTGCGCGGAGGCGTCATTATGGACGTCACGAACGCGGAGCAGGCGAAGATCGCGGAGGATGCCGGCGCGGTCTCGGTTATGGCGCTTGAGCGCGTCCCCTCCGACATCCGGCGGGACGGCGGCGTGGCGAGGATGTCCGACCCCGAAATGATCCTGAAGATCATGGAGTCCGTGACCATCCCCGTGATGGCGAAGGCGCGCATCGGTCACTTCGCGGAAGCGCAGGTGCTGGAGGCGCTGGGCGTGGACTTCATTGACGAGTCCGAAGTTCTGACTCCCGCCGACGAGCAGCATCACATTGACAAGCATGCGTTCAAGGTGCCGTTCGTGTGCGGATGCCGCGATCTGGGAGAGGCGCTGCGCCGCATCGGCGAGGGCGCGGCGATGATCCGGACCAAGGGCGAGGCCGGCTCGGGCAACGTCGTGGAGGCGGTGCGGCACATGCGGGCGGTCATCAAGGACCTGCACCGCATCCAGACCATGCGCGAAGACGAGCTGATGGCGTTCGCAAAGGAGCTTCAGGCGCCGTACGAGCTGATTCGCGGCATTCACGCGACAGGCAAGCTGCCGGTGCCGAACTTCAGCGCGGGCGGGATCGCTACCCCGGCGGACGCGGCGCTGATGATGCAGCTCGGAGCCGAAGCCGTGTTCGTGGGCAGCGGAATCTTTAAGAGCGAAGACCCGATCAACTACGCGAAGGCTATCGTCAAGGCCACCGCGCACTACGACGACCCGAAACTGGTCGCCGAAGTCTCGAAGGGTCTTCCCAAAGCCATGCCGGGGCTGGACGTGCGCCAGATTCCCGAAGCCGAACTGATGGCGACGCGCGGGTGGTGACGGGCTCCTGCACAACTGCAAAGCCGACGCGCATCGGCGTGCTCGCCTATCAGGGCGACGTGCGCGAACACATGGCCACGCTCGAGGCGATCGGTGTGGAGGCCGTCCGCGCGAACAAGGCCGAGCATCTGGAAGGGCTTGCCGGCCTCATCATCCCCGGCGGCGAGAGCACGACGATGGGCAAGCTGCTCACGGTGTTCGGACTGGACGAGGAGATTCGCGCGCGTCATCGCCAGGGGATGGCGGTTTTCGGGACGTGCGCGGGCCTGATTCTGATGGCCAAGAGGATCGAGAACAGCGAGCAGGCGAGGCTCGGCCTGATGGACATCACCGCCGCGCGCAACGCGTTCGGGCGGCAGATTCAGAGCTTCGAGACCGACATTGACGCGCCCGCCATCGGCCCCGAGCCGATGCGCGGGGTCTTCATCCGGGCGCCGTATATCTCAGACGTCGGAGAGGGGGTGGAAGTGCTTGCCCGGTTCAATGACAGGATCGTGCTTGCCCGTCAGGGGCGGCTGCTCGCGGCGGCGTTTCATCCCGAGCTCATCGGCGAGACGCGGCTGCACCGATACTTCGTTGACATCGCGGCCAGCGCCCCCTGACGCCCGGCGCGGAGGCGGCCCGGCCCGCTGGCCCATGCTCCTGCTGGCCTGCTGCCTGCTGGCTGCCGCGGGCTGTCAGCCGGGCGAAAAGCCGCCGCCCCAGCCCCGGCGCGTGGGCATTCTCGCCCACCGCACCGGGCAGAGGCCCGTCGCGCTCGTCGTCGCCCCTGACGGCGGAGCGGCCGCCAGCATCACGGGCGAGGGCAAGTTCACCCTGCTCGGACCGGGAGGGCAGGCGCGGTTCGAAAGGGACCTGACGGGCGCTTTCACGGCATCGATCGCAAACTCCGGCCGCGCCGCCATCGTCGGCGGAAAGGACGGCCAGCGTTGCTGGGTGCGCATCATCACGGAGCGCGGCCGCGTCAGGTGGCGCCAGAGCGTGAGCGGCACGCTTCTCGGGGTGGCCATCACTCCCGACGGACAGGCCGCGTTCGCCTCGACAACTGGCGGGCGCATCTACGCCTTCACGCTGGGCGGAAGGCTCCGCTGGAACCGGATCATCACAGAGCGCGACATCAGCGCGCTCACATACAGCGAGACCGCGGACGCGCTTCTTGTGGAAACCACAAACCCGTGCGGGTTCGGGATGATCGGCATTGACGGCCGCACCCGATGGTGGCAGGGGCGGCCGGTGGGGCATTTCACGCTCGTTTCGGGCGGACGCGGCAGCCTGGTCGTCACGACGCTCGCTTCCATGTCTCCCTCTCCGTCGGTGCGGGTGACGGCGCTGACCCCGGCGGGGCGCGATCTGTTCACGCGGGAGTTCGAAGGCTACGAGCCGCGCGCGGCAATCTCGTCAGACGGAAGCCTGGTTGCGCTGAGCTACCGCAGAAAACTGGTTCACAACGGCAAGTCGGTGATGGAGCGGCGCGTGGAACTCTGGAACCGCGATGGCAAGACGCTCTGGCGCGAGGGCGGGCTCTTCTTCAAGCCTGTTCTGGCGGGGCTGCAGGACGACCCGACGGGAGTGCTGATCGCCGAGAACTACTCGCTTCTGTCGGCGCTCGACAGAAACGGGCGGCTGGCATGGCGCGGCCCGGCGCTCAGAAGCGACCTGGTGCGGCTGACGCACGATGAGGGCTGGAGGCTCGGCTGGGCGGACTATGAAGACGGGAGCTTCGAGCTCTGGCGGCTGGGGCGGTAGGTCTGGGCCGCGGCTAGACCAGTTCGTCCTCGCTGAACCAGAGCGCCACCTCTTCGTCCGCGGCGGCCGGATCGCTCGATCCGTGCACGACGTTCATCTGGATGCTGGCCGTGAAGTCCCCGCGAATGCTTCCGGGCTGTGCCTCGGCGGGCTTCAGCGCGCCCATCATGTTGCGCACGAGGAGCACCGCATCCTCGCCCTCCCACACCATCGCGACAACCGGCCCTGACGTGATGAAGTCCACAAGCTCGCCGAAGAACGGCTTGCCTTTGTGCGCGGCGTAGTGCGCCTCGGCCAGTTCGCGGCTGACTCTCAGCATCTTCATTCCCGCCAGCCGCAGTCCGCGCCGTTCAAACCGTCCGATGATCTCGCCGGCAAGCTTGCGCTGGACTCCGTCCGGCTTCACCATCACGAATGTTCTCTGGATCAACTCACCTGTCTCCCGTGCCTTAATGTGCCGTGTACAGATTATCGGGCGATGGGCGGTACCCGCAAGGGCTGGTATTCAGCCCTGCCGGGATGTCGTCTCACCGTTTCCAGGAGGCAGGCAGGGGAAACTCGATCGCGTCTCCGGCGGCGATATCGAGGATTTCCAGAACGTCACCGGGAGCCGCGCTGAACCCTTCGTCAACCGAAAAGGACTTCAGCCCGGTGCACTCATCCAGCCGTCCCGCCGTCTTGCCGCTGGCATCGGCAAGCGTCTTGCCATCCAGAAAACGCGTGCTTGCGCCGTAGATGAAGCCGAGCGGCAGGGGAATGTGAGACTCTACAGATCCGCTGTCCACCTTCGCGACGCTCAGCCGCTGCAGGGAAACGGGGCCGGTCCGCACCGTCAACGCGCCGCCGCCGGACTCCAGCGCCCCGGCGTCCAACCCGAAGGCGGTGTTGTGCCGGTAGTGGGGCGAAGAAGCGACGCAGAACCGCGCCTTCCGCGCATCCTGGGCCCGCGAGCCCTCAGCCAGACGAACGCGCAGAGCGTCCTTCCCGGCCTCGAGCACCGTGCCGCGAACCACGCCCACCGACCGGATTAGCCGCTCGCCTCCGCACTCGAGCGAACGGGCGCGGAAACTGGCTGCGAGCGACGGCTGCCCGCTCTTCGAGAGCCTCAGAACCGCGAACTCGCCGTCCAGAGAAACCGCCAGCCCGCCTTTCGCGCGAAACGTCGCCCGCCCGGACTCCCCGGCCAGCATCACATAGTCCACTCCGCGCGGGTGCGTTACTTCGATAACGACCGCGCTACCGGTGTCCGGTACGCGGCGAACTTGCCGGACGGCGCGTGCGCGGAGATACGGCTCGATAACAGTGAGAAACCGCGCCCGGCCCGCGCCGCTGTCTCTGCAGATGACGTAGTTCAGCACATGCTTGCCCGTCAGGTCCGGAGCGCACGCGCGGTACGCCTCCTGCTCGCCGTCGGGCAGGAACGTGGCAAGCAGTTGCGCCCCGTCGTCACCCGCCAGCGTCCAGTACGCGCTCCACGGCGACGACGTCTTGCCGCCGCGCAGGTCGTAGAGAAAACCGTAACCCATTCCCGGCGGCGCCCAGGTGTACAGTCCGACCCCGTCGTCCGGGCTCAGCTTGCGGATATACTCGCCCGGCGTCACCCGCTCGCCCCAGCTCTTGCCGGGAGCGTTCCACGGCTCGCCGCGCCACTCGGGGCTGAGCCCGGCAAGCGTCCATGCGCCCGGGACCGGATCTTCGCCCACGCCTTTCAGCGCAAGCTGCCCCGCTTTGAGATCGTCGTTGTACGGCGCGTGGAAGCTGTAGTCGCGAACCGACCCGCCCGTAACGTCGAAGAGGTCTATGTAGTAGGCGGTCTTCGCGTCAATCTCGATCATCGCGAAGCGCCTGCGATACTCCGACACCCGCCGCTCGAGCTCGAACTGGCCGCGCGCGTCCGCATCCACATACTTGACCCAGCCGCCATCGTAGAACGACCGCCAGTCCGCTCCCGGTGAGTTCTTGTAGATCTCGCGCTCAGTGTGCCCGGCGTCCATGTCCACGACCACCAGATTGTGCGCGATCGCCCGCCGCCCCCAGCCATGGTGCACATGCGACCCGAACGTGCCGTACCCTATCTCCGCCGCCATCTCGCGCCCCAGATCCCAGAAGTTGAGCCCGAGCAGATCGTCGTGCGCGTGCGGAAGGTTGGGGCCGCCGCGGAGCACGAAGCCGCGCCTGTTCGGCCAGTCGCCCGACTGGAATGCCGCCATCGCCCTGGTGCTGAAGAACTTGCCCGACCCGACGGGCGAGATGTCCACGGGCTTCGGCGGCGCCGCCGGAAACGCATCCGGACGTTTCAGAAGCCACCATTTCGAGTGAAATTGACCGGCGTCCCTTCCCGCCATCATGCCTTCCATCAGGGCGGCGGCTCTTGCGCGTATGACGCTGTCGGACGAGTACGCCGCGAAGCGGGCGGCCTGGTTGAAGCGGTGCACGCTGGCGTTGGCGGGCGGCGAGGTGACAACCGCGGCATTCGGTCCGGCGTTTCCGAAACCCAGCTCGCGCCCCGCCACCGTCACGTAGCTGTTCTCTATGCTGAGCGCGGCAAGGCGGGGGTTGTCGAAGAAGTTGCGCGGCTCGGGGAAGCTGCCCGATTCGCCGCCATAGTTGGAGGGCGAGTAGTTGGCGCACAGTTCGGCCATATCGCCGAAGACCCCGCGGGAGAAGTCGGAATACCCCATGGATGTCTCGTAGTACATGCCGTCGCGGTCAATCGTGTTCGTGACCAGCGACTCGAGCCCGTCCATGCCCCAGCGGATGTAGTCCGGCTCCCCGAACAGAATGCCGGTCACGAGCATCGCCCGCACCGAGTCGGCTTCGTGGTTGTGAAGGGTCGACAGCCTGCCCTCGCGCACGTCTCCGTGCTTGAACAGATAGTCTTCGAAAAGCCCCTCGCGTATGTTCTGAAACACCGTCTTGCCGGGCGCGGTGGGAGACGGCTCCTGCATCATCGGATGCCGGCCCAGAATGTCCGTGTTGCGCGCCATCGTGACCATCGCGCGGTAGACGATGCTCGTCAGAAAATGCAGCCGCCCCTGCACCGATGTCTGGCTGCTGTTCGGGGCGAAGTCGCGCGGGCCGATAGTCGTGGGCGAAAGCGTGGCCAGAGCGTCCATCAGCATGAGCGCCTTGCGCGCGTACTCATCGCGGCCGGTCAGGGCGTACGCGTGGACGAGCGCGTTCAGCGCGCACGATTCCTCGTCGAACGCCGACCAGATCTTCTGAATGACGAAGCCGTTCCAGATGCCCGTTGGGTAGTAGCTCTTGCCGTCAGCCGTGAAGCCCTTGCCCGCGTCGTGGAAGGGCGACGCGGGATCGGGGTCGGGAAAGACCCGTTTGCAGGCCTGGCAGACGACCTTGCCCGGGTCCTCGAGCGAGCAGGTTTCCGCGCCGAAGTGCTTCCAAGATGCGCCGCACGCCGGACACCCGCTCGTGCCATACGCGAAGAAGCTGCCCGGCGGCGGAAGCAGAGCGCGCAGATCGTCGTCGCTCATCGCCGCCCACTTGCCCGCAGCCTCCGTGATCGCTTGCAGCATCTCCGCGCGCCACGGCTCGCGCGCAATTGCCTCGCGGGCGGCGGTGATATCGCCCGCGGTGTAGTAGATGCCCCGGAGGGGAACGACGGCGCCGGCCTCGCGCTCCTGCGCCAGCGCCGCCGCCCCCAGAGCAAGGGCGCCCGTCACGAGAAGAACGGGCAGAACGCTCACTTTGCCGTCAGCTCGAACGCGTAGCTGCCCGATCCGGCCTCGAACTTCACCCAGCGCCCGGCGTCCTCAGCCGAGGCAAGCCCCGGCGCGTTCGCAAACGCTCCGCCCTGCCAGACCGTACGGCCGCTCTCAGTGATGGTGACATCCGCGCGTCCGTCCTTCGGCACCCACACCGCCGCGCTCGAGTTGGCCGGGATGGTGACCTTAAGGGTCACCCCGCTGCCGTCGCGCATCCAGTGCGACGACACCTTCCCGCGCACCGTATCCACCGAGGCTTTCGCCTCTTTGAGGTCGCCCATCAGATGCGGCTTGATCTCGAAGTGCTCGAAGCCGGCTCTCTTCCACTCGGGCGTGATGCCCGCGATGTCGCTGTAGAACCACCCGCTGATGAACCCGAACGCCGGATGGTTGTGCGAGTTCATTCCGGGCCCGGTCTCGTGCTTCCAGAGTTCCCAGATGGTTGTCGCGCCCTTCGCGAGCATGAATCCATAGCTGGGATAGTCGCGCTGGTTCATCACGGTATAGGCGACATCCTCGAGCCCCTCGTCGCAGAGCAGCTCGAACATGTAGCGCGCGCCCAGGAACCCCGTGCTGAGGTGCCCCTTATGCGTGACCATAATGTCGTGCTTCAGCTTTTCGATCACCCCGGCGTGGTGCTCCTGCGGCACGATTCCCAGGAACAGCGGCCAGATGTACGAGTACTGGCTGCCGTTGCCGTAAACGCCCGTTTCCGCGTTGAAGAACTTGTTGTTGAACGCTGCGGCGATCTTTGCGCACAGGTCCCTGTATTCGCGGGCGTCGGCGTCCTTGCCGAGCACTTCGGCGATCTCGGCCACGATGTCCGCGGCGAGATAGAACGCCCCGGTCGAGATCAGGTCTCTCGGCGTCTCGACAACCCCCACCCAGTCGCCGTAGTTGTTGCGCCCGTGAATGAACTCCGGCGCCTCGCGGCGCACCATGTCTACATATCTCTTGAGCCCATCGTAGTGCTTCACGAGAAGCTGGCGGTCGCCGGTGTGCCTGTACATATCGCGCACGATAAAGTGATACGCGCCCGCCCACATCGGGTCGCCGGGGTTGCTGCCCCAGATGTGCGGCACGGTGTCGGGAATCCGGCCATCCTCGCCCTGAGCGTCCTGGATATCCTGCAGGAACTTCGTGTACGCGGCGGCCATGTCGAAGTTGTAAAAGCCCATGTCCGACGTCATTCCCGCGTCGCCCATCCAGCCCTGGCGCTCGTCGCGCTGCGGGCAGTCGGTGGGGATGCTGTGGAAGTTCGTCTTGAAGCCCCATATGCAGTTGCGCTGAATCTGGTTGATCAGCTCGTTCGAGCACTCGAATGTGCCGTGCTGCGGGAAGTCCGTGTGAACCACCCGCCCGCTCAGCACATCCTTGCTTTCCGGCCGGCCGGGGTAGTTCTCCACCTGCACGTAGCGGAACCCGTGGTAGGTGAACCGGGGCTCGTACAGCTCCTTGCCCTTGCCCTTCAGCGTGAAGCGGTCGGTCGCCTGGGCCGAGCGCAGGTTCTCCATGTTAATGGTGCCGTCGGGATAGAGAATCTCCGCGTGCTTCACGGCAATCTCGTGCCCCGCGGGGCCTTCCGCCCGAAGCTGGCACCAGCCCGAGAAGTTCTGCCCGAAGTCGAACACCAGGGCGTCTCCCACTTCCTTCATCGTCGCCACCGGCATCGTCTCTGTTACGCGGATGGGCTGAATCATCTGGGCCGACAGCGTGCCGGTGGGGGCCGCGATGATGCTCACGTCCTGCCATCCGGAATCGTCGAAGCCGGGCTCGTCCCAGCCCTGCTGCTCCAGGCGGGCGTCGTAGGTCTCGCCGTGGTACAGCGAGTTGTCGAGGATCGGGCTCTCGCCGCGCTTCCAGCCGGGGCCCGTCGCGAAGGTTACGTGCGTCCCGTCTTCGAGGTCCAGGTTGATCTGCGCGAGCGCGCACGGGGAGCCGCCGTACCAGCCCCTGCCCATCATCAGCCCGACGGCGTTCTTGCCCTCGCGGACCATCTCGGTCACGTCGTAGGTGCTGTAGAGGCAGCGCGTGCCGAAGTTGGTGTACGAGGGATCGAGCACCTGGTCGCCCACCTTCTTGCCGTTGAGACGAAGCTCGTAGTATCCCAGCCCGACCACGTACGCGCGCGCCCGGCGCACGCGTTTGGCTGCATCGAACTCGGCCCGGAACATGGGCGCAACGCGCGACGGCGCGATGGACTTCGTAAGCCCTTCGGTGAGATGCGCGGCGCACCAGCCGTGCGCTTCGGTGCTGTCGAGCGCCCGCACCGCGGCGCCGGCGGCCACGTTCTGGCCCGAGTCGTCCAGAACCTGAAGCTCGGCGAGCGCGAAGAGCTTCTGCCCGTCAATGCGCTGGTAGAGACGGGTGACCGTCACGCGCACGTAGCGGGCGCTGACCGGCGCGAAGGTGAACTCGACAGGAGTCTCGCCCGGGTTCGGCTGGTCTTCGGCCGAGCGGTCGGCCAGCAGCGACGAGGAGCCGAAATCGGCGTCGTCCGAGGCCTCCACACGGTAGCGCACGGGGAAACCGAACCCCGGCACGTCCTCGTTCCAGTTGTAGGGCCGGGCGGGAAACAGAATGACCTTGCTGAACCGCCGGGTCTCGCCGATGTCCACCTGAACCCATTTGGTCACGTCGGGGTTCGCATCAATTCCGGAATGGTAGCCATTGCCGCCGATGGGGGCGGCGATCCACTCTGCCCTCCACTCGGCCGGCTTCAGAAAACCCATTTCGAAGGTCGCGGGCTCGGACCAATCGCTCTGGTGCCCCTTCGCGTCCCACACGCGCACGCGCCACCAGTACGGCATGCCGCTCGCCAGCTTCTGCCCTTCGAGCGGGATGTTCGAGCAGTTGCTCGACGAGACACGTCCGCTGTCCCAGACGTTCGGCTTTCCGCCGTTGAGCGCGGACGGCCCGGTTGCGACCTCTATCTGGTAGGCGGTCTGCTTCGCGTCGCGGCCGTCCTGAACGAAGAGCCAGGAGAACCTCGGCTCGGGCGTGTCTATCCCCAGCGGGTTCTCGAGGTACTCGGTGCGCAGGTGAGTGACAGCGGGTTTGGAGCTGGCGGCTGCATCCGGCGCGGCGGCGGCGGCGAGCGCAATGGCAAAACCGGCAATGCACAGCAGAGACGTCAAACTGTTGAGAAACTGAATGTCGGGCATGGGTAATCCTTCAGAGATGCAGATTCGGAGGGCGAGCCCCCGCAGTCAATACGCCGCGCGAACCCGGAAGTCCTGCCTCTGGCCGAGCAAGTCTTTTTCTCAATTGGCGGGACTGCCTGGTACAGCCTGGCAGGCCCGGTATCCGCAACCCGCCAGCGGCCGCGAAAACCGGGGTGCAGGCGAAAGGCGAGATTCCTCGTCGCGAACTCCTCGGAATGACTGAGGGGCGCGGACTTCTTGAAATGACGGTATGCGAGCCGGTACGATGCCCTCGCACGTCATTCCGGGCTTGACCCGGAACCCACGGCCCCGGAACCGGACAGGTGCTGAGTCAAGCTCAGCATGACGTCCCCTTTGCGTCATTCCGAACTCCGTGTGAGGAATCTCTATCGCTTCGCGATCTTCGACCAGGAGTCCCGCAGAGTCACCGTCCGGTTGAACACCAGCCGCTCGGGCGTCGAGTCGCTGTCCACGCAGAAATACCCCAGACGCTCGAACTGATACCGCGTCCCCGGCGCGGCGCCGCGCACGCTCGGCTCCACGAAGCAGGTGGTGCGCACGACGGAATCCGGGTTGATGTTCGCGAACCAGTCCTTGCCCTCATCCACGTCATCCGGGTCGGGCTTCGTAAACAGATGGTTGTACAGCCGCGCGTCAGCCTCGAGGGCTTCGTGCGCCGCGACCCAGTGCAGCGTCCCCTTCACCTTGCGGCCGTCCGGGGCGTCGCCTCCGCGCGTTTCGGGGTCATAGGTGCAGCGAAGCTCCACAATCTCGCCGCTGGCGTCCTTCACCACCTCTTCGCACTTGATGAAGTAGGCGTTGCGCAGGCGCACCTCGCGTCCCGGCGCCAGGCGGAAGAACTTCGGCGGCGGATCCTCGCGGAAGTCGTCGCGCTCGATGTACAGCTCGCGCGCGAACGGCACCTTGCGCGTGCCGGCGTCCGGGTCCTCCGGGTTGTTGACGACGTCCATCTCCTCGGTCTGCCCCTCGGGATAGTTCGTGAGCACCACCCTGATCGGGTCCATCACCGCCATCACGCGCGGGGCGCGCTTGTTCAGGTCTTCGCGGATGCAGTCCTCGAGCACCGCCATCTCCACGACGCTGTCGGTCTTCGCGATGCCGATGCGCCCGCAGAAATCCTTGATCGCCTCCGGCGTGTATCCCCGCCTGCGCAGCCCGGCAAGCGTCACCAGCCGCGGGTCGTCGTAGCCGTCCACATATCCGCCATTAACGAGTTCGATGAAACGCCGCTTGCTCATGACGCTGTAAGTCAGGTTCAGCCGCGCGAACTCGATCTGCCGGGGGTGATAGATGCCAAGCTGATCCAGGAACCAGTCGTACAGCGGGCGATGATTTTCGTACTCCAGCGAGCACATCGAATGAGTGATCCCCTCGATGGAGTCCTCCAGCCCGTGCGCCCAGTCGTACATCGGATATATGCACCACTTGCTGCCCTGCCGGTGATGATCCTCGTGCCGGATGCGGTACATAATCGGGTCCCGCATGTTCATGTTCGGCGAGGACATGTCGATCTTCGCCCTGAGCGTCCGGGCGCCGTCGGGGAACTCCCCGGCGCGCATACGCTGAAACAGGTCCAGGTTCTCCTCCACCGGCCGGCCGCGGTAAGGAGACTCCACGCCGGGCTCGGTCGGCTTGCCGCGCATCTCGATGACCTGCTCGGGGGTCAGGTCGCAGACGTACGCGACGCCCTTGCGGATCAGGTCGAGCGCCCATTCGTACATCTGCTCGAAGTAGTCGGAGCCGAAGAACAGCCGGTCGCCCCAGTCCGCGCCCACCCACCGCACGTCCTCGATGATGGCATCCACGAACTCCTGCTCCTCTTTGCTGGGGTTCGTGTCGTCGAAGCGCAGATTGAACGTGCCGCCGAAATCCTGCGCGATGCCATAGTCAATCCACAGCGCCTTGGCGTGCCCGATGTGCAGATACGCGTTCGGCTCGGGTGGGAACCGGGTGGCGACCCGGTCGAACCTGCCCGAGCGCAGGTCCGTCACGACGGCTTCCCGCAGGAAATCCAGACCCGCAAGGGGGGTGTCGGCATTCAGAATCGCGCCCGGAGCGCCGATTCCAGCTTCTGACTCACTCATTGAAAAAGACGACCTCGCTTGACCCGCTGCCGCGGCGTGAGGCCCCGCGGCGTGGTCTTTCTTCAGCATTTGACATCATATTGTGAACTCTGGCGCGCCTTATGGTCAAGCACACGAGTGAATCGCGGAATGTTGAGAGACGACAGAGGAGATTGCGCGCCGGTGCGATAACCTGCACCATGCCGATGGCCGTAAGCGCGCCGCCGGACAGCACGAGCCCCCGGAGCCTCTGACGATCACCGAAAACCACACAACTGACCAGCCTCAGGCGCGGCAGATGTTCCCTCTGGATCTGCTGCTGATCTTTCTCGTCACCGTTCTGGCCTACCTGCCGAGCCTGTCGAACGGTTTCGTGGATTTCGACGACCGTTTTTACATCACCGCGAACCCCACGATCCAGAACCTGACCTGGGACAACCTGCGGGCGATCTGGACGCACTCGACCGGCCGGCCTTACTACCCGCTGGTGTTCACGGCCTACTCGGTCATCCATTCTTTCCGCGGCCTCGAAGCGTCCGCGTTCCATGCCGTGAGCCTGCTGCTGCACGCGGTTAATGCCGTTCTGGCGTACTTGCTGGTGTTCCGGCTCTTCAAGAGCCGAACGGTGGGGCTCATCACGGGACTGCTGCTCGGGCTGCACCCGATTCACGTTGACGCGGTGGCGTGGGCGAGCGACCTGAAGGACGTGATGTCGGGGACATTCGTCTTTCTGACACTTCTCGCGTACGTGCAGTTCACGAGGACGCGCAGGCACGGGTGGTACTGGCTGTCGCTGTCGCTTTATGCGCTGGCGCTGCTGTCGAAGCCGATGGCCGCGCTGCTGGCCTTTCTGCTGCTGATCGTGGACTATCAGCAGCGGCTTGCCAACCGCCGCCACGACGTGCTCGAGAAGGTTCCCTACCTGCTGCTGGCCGTCATCCTGGGCTGGATAAGCTACCACGGACAGACCATGGGCACCGCCGCGCGGGCGGGCACGGATCTCTCGTTCTACTCCTCCAGCAACGCCTGGTCGGCGTTCGGCTTCTACATCGTCAAGCTCATCTCGCCCGTGCGCCTGTCGGTGCTCTACGGGTCCGAGCATGTTTACTGGTGGAGCGTGAGCGCGACTGTGCTGTGCGTCACGTTCGTCTCGATGACGGTCTGGATGCTGATGCTCTCGCGCGACTATGGCTTCGGGCTCGCCTGGTTCGTGCTGTTCGCGACGCCGATTCTGGGTTTCATCCCGTTCGGCTACGTGGTGAGGCTTGCTCCGTACGCCAACCATTTCATGTATCTGGCCGACGTCGGGTTGTTCGTCTGCGCGGGGCTCATCGTCCGCGATAGTCTGAGAGCGCTTCCGGATAGAGAGAGCCGCATAACACTGAAGGCCATTTCTGTGGCTGTGCTCGTGACGTTTGCCGTGATGACCTGGGTCCGGTGTTCTGTCTGGAAGGATTCCGTGGCGTTGTGGACCGACGCCATCCGCTACAACACCAAGCCGAACGCCACAATCGGGCACTACAGGCTGGCGCAGGCACAGCTGGAGGCGGGCAGGCGGGACGAGGCCATCCGGCAGGCGCGGCTTGCGCTCAAGGCCCACCCAGGCAACACGAAGGCACGAGCGCTGCTAAACGACCTGGAGGCCGGCGAATGAAATCGGGCAGCGCGGTGGAAGCCAGACCCTTCGGCCGGCTGGTGTCTCTGGATGTGTTCCGGGGCGCGACGATTGCGGCGATGCTGCTGGTGAACAACGCCGGCGACTGGAAGCACGTTTACGGCCCGCTGCGCCACGCGGACTGGCACGGGTGCACGTTCACGGACCTGATTTTCCCGTTTTTCCTGTTCATCGTGGGGGTGGCGATCGTCTTCAGCCTCGGCCGCCAGCAGGAAAAGGGAACAGACAGGTCGTCCGTCGTGGCGGCGATCACGCGGCGCGCGCTCATTCTTGTGGCGCTCGGAATGCTGCTGAACCTGCTGGGCCTCTTCCTGCTGCCGTGGAGCGAGAGCTTCCGGCCGCTCGGCGTTCTGCAGCGCATCGGCATCTGCTACTTCGCGGCGGCCCTGCTGACCCTGTATGGCAGCCCGCGGGGGCTGGCGGTCTGCTTTGTAATCCTCCTCGCGGGATACTGGGCGCTGATGCACTTCGCGCACGTTCCGGGGCACGGGCCGGGCGACCTCACGCGCGAGGGCAACCTGGCGAGCGCCATTGACACACGTGTGCTGGGCAGGCACTGCTACGAGTTCGACGCGGAAACAGGGCTGGGACACGAGCCGGAGGGGCTGCTGAGCACAGTCCCGGCCATCGCGACCGTGCTGTCCGGATGTCTTGCGGGGTTCTGGCTGCGGCGCAAGGACGTTGGGGGCGGCACGAAGGCGGCGGCAATGATCGGCGCGGGGGCGGTTCTGATTGGGGCGGCGCTCGTCTGGAACCAGTGGTTCCCGCTCAACAAGAACCTGTGGACGTCGTCGTACGTGCTGTTCTCGTCGGGCTGGGCGCTTGTGGCGCTGGGGGCCTGCTACTGGATGGTGGACGTTCGGGGATGGCGCTGGTGGACGACACCGTTCGTCGTGTACGGCATGAACGCGATCACGGCCTACGTGGGCGTGGCGGTGGTCGCCTATCTGACAATCGGGATCAAGATTCCGAAAGAAGGCGCGGAACCGGTCTTCCTCAAGACCTGGCTCTACAATCACGCCTATGCTCCGGTGTTCGGGCAGATATCGCCCTACCTTGCTTCGGCGGCGTACGGGTTCACTTACGTTCTGCTTTTCTGCGCCATCATGTGGGCGCTGTATCGCAGACGCATCTTTCTGAAGGTCTGAAGCGCGGCGGATTCTTGAATACGGGGCGGCTTTCGGCTATCATCATGCGGGCCGTCGGCCGCAGAGCCGCACCCGCGGAAATCGCCACCGCGCGGGGAGTGGAGGGCCCACTGAAAACATGAGAAAC
>JAGVUD010000108.1 GCA_019136435.1 Armatimonadota bacterium
GCGCGGAGCGTTGGCTACAATCCCAGTGGTTTGGATGGAGCGCGGACGATTGGACGCGCTCGTTCCGGGAGCGCCCGGGACATCGCCTTTAAGTTAGTCCTGCGAGGCTAGCAAGGGAGACGGTACGGATAGAGAAAGCGCCGGTTGAAGGAGCAGGCACACGGCTCCCGGCGCCCCGCACAGGCCGCCTTGCGTTTCGCAGGGAGGCTTTTTTTGTGCCCGCCGGAATGCGGGCACGCGATACGCGATACGCGTGACGCGATACGCGCTACGCAACACGCGACGGAGGATCGCCAGATGGCCGTTGACGAGATCAACCAGGTGATGGACGCGGACGAAATCCGGCGCGCCATTGCTAGGATTTCGCATGAGATCATCGAGCGCAATCACGGCGCGGCGGGGCTCGTGATCATCGGCATTCAGAAGAAGGGCGTTCCTCTCGCGCTTCGAATCCGCCAGGCTATTCAGGCCATAGAGGGCGCCGATCTGCCCTTCGGAACCCTCGACATTTCTCTTTATCGCGACGACTACGGCTCCCGCACCGCCGCGGTGCACCCCACGGACATCCCCCACTCTCTCACGGGACGCACGGTCATTCTGGTTGACGACGTCATGTTCACGGGCCGGACGGTGCGAAGCGCACTGGAAGCGCTCGTGGACTTCGGGCGCCCGTCGGCGATTCAGCTTGCCGTGCTGGTAGACCGCGGGCACCGGGAACTGCCGGTGCGGCCGGACTATGTGGGCAAGAACCTGCCGACATCGAGGCGCGAGGAAGTGCTGGTCACAATCGGCGAGGCTCCGGGAGACGACCGGGTCTGCATTCAGAAGCCTGACGAGGAGGAGGCCGCGGAGTGAACCTGACGCGCAAGGATATTCTGGGGCTTCAGGAAATGAGCAGCGAAGAGATTCTCCTGATCCTCAACAGGGCGGCGGATATGAAGGAGATCCTCTCGCGGGACATCAAGAAAGTGCCCACGCTGAGGGGCAAATCCGTCGTCACGATGTTCTTCGAGAACAGCACGCGGACGCGCATGTCTTTCGAGATGGCTGCGAAGATACTCTCCGCGGACGTCTCGGGTTTTGCCGCATCCACATCCAGCGTTCAGAAAGGCGAGTCGCTGAAAGACACGATCCTGACGCTCGACGCGATGAAGCCGGATGTGTTCGTCATCCGCCACTCGGCGAGCGGCGCGGCGCAGTTCACGGCGAGCCTGACAGGGGCGCACGTCATCAACGCCGGAGACGGGGCTCACGAGCATCCGACGCAGGCGCTGCTCGACATGCTCACGATCATCGAGCACAAGGGCGGCATCGAGGGGCTGACGGTGGCGATCGTCGGCGACATCGCTCACAGCCGCGTGGCGCGCTCGAACATCTGGGGACTGATGAAGCTGGGGGCAACGGTGCGCATCGTGGGGCCGGAGACGCTGCTTCCCGCTGAGATAAGGCAGCTTCCGGTGGAAGTGCACACCGACCTGCGCTCGGGCATACGGGGATGTGACGTCGTGAACGTGCTGAGGATTCAGCTCGAGCGGCAGGAAGCGGGGCTTTTCCCGTCGCTGCGGGAGTACGCGCAGAGGTTCGGGGTCAACAGCAACGTGCTGCGCGAAGCTCAGCCCGACGTGCTCGTGATGCACCCGGGCCCCATGAACAGGGGCGTCGAGATAGCGCCGGACGTCGCAGACGGGGAGTTCTCGGTTGTCACCGAGCAGGTGACGAACGGCGTTGCGGTGCGGATGGCGCTGCTCTACCTTCTACTGGGAGGTTCACCAGATGCGGCTTCGAATTGAGGGCGGACAGATGATTGACCCGGCAAGCGGCACGAGCCGCGCCGGAGACTTGCTGTTGGATGACGGCGTCATCGCGTGGATCGGCGAACGCCTTCCGGAAGCTGAGGCGCGGGGGGTTGACCGCGTCTTCGACGCTTCGGGGCTGGTGGTCGCCCCGGGTCTCATGGATATGCACGTGCATCTGAGGGAGCCCGGCCACGAGTACAAGGAGACGATTGAAACGGGCGGGAGGGCGGCCGCCGCGGGAGGCTTCACCGCGGTTGTCCCGATGCCGAACACGCTCCCCGCGACAGACAACCGGGCAACCGTGGAGTTTGTGGCCAGGCGCGCGCGGGAGACCAGCCCGGTGCGGGTGTATCCGGCGGTCGCGGCGACGCGCGGCAACGAAAACACCGAAATGTCGGAGATCGCGGACGCGAAGGACGCGGGCGCTGTTGCCGTAACCGACGACGCCTTCCCGCTTCAGTCGGCCGAAATGACGCGCCGTGTGATGGAGTACTGCCGCACGTTCGACCTGCCGCTTCTGACCCACTGCGAGGACAAGGCGCTCACAAAGCGCGGTGTGATGAACGAGGGGATTACCTCTACCGTGATGGGCCTGCAGGGGATGCCGAAGGCGGCGGAAGACCTTCAGGTCGCCCGCAACATCGAGCTTGCGGAGATGACCGGCTGCCGGCTGCACATTCAGCACATATCGTCGGAGAGGGCAATCGAACTGGTGCGGCAGGCGAAGGCGCGCGGAGTCGCGGTGACGTGCGAGACCTGCCCGCAGTACTTCTGCCTGACGGATGAGGACGTGCGGGGCTACAACACGCTGGCCAAGTGCAACCCGCCGCTCAGAACAAAGGCCGACCAGGACGCGGTGAAGGCCGGGCTGGCGGACGGCACGATAGACGCCATCGCCACAGACCACGCCCCGCACGCCGTCAACGAGAAGGAGTGCGAGTTCCAGACGGCGGCGTTCGGGATGACGGGGTTGGAGACGGCGCTCGGACTTGTGCTGACGCATCTGGTTGACGCGGGAATTCTGAGTTTGGGCGAGGCGATCGGCAAGATGAGCACGGCGCCGGCGCGGATTCTGAATCTGCCCGGTGGCCGTCTCGAGGCCGGCGCCCCGGCGGACATCACGATATTCGATCCGGCGGCAGAATGGGTGGTGGACCCCGCGAAGATGCGCTCGCGCTCGCGCAACACGGCGTTCGCGGGGTGGGAACTGACCGGCAGGGCAGTTGCTACCCTGGTCCGGGGAGAGATAGTTTACGAAGACAGCGCCAGGCATTCGGCACAGGAATCCGCGCACGGCGGAAAGGATCGCAAGTGAAAGCAATTCTCGCAATTGAGGATGGGACGATATTCGAAGGCCAGTCTATCGGCATGGCCGGGACAAGCACTGGCGAGGTCGTATTCTCGACGGCTATGACCGGGTATCAGGAGATGCTCACGGACCCGTCCTGCGCGGGGCAGCTTCTGACACTGACTTATCCGCTGGTCGGGAACTACGGCATCAACCAGGAGGACGTCGAGTCGGGCAAAGTGCAGGTGGCGGGCTTCATCATCCGCAACCTGTGCGACGCTCCCAGCAACTGGCGCAGCACGGGCACGCTCACCGAGTACCTGCGGGCGAACAGCGTTGTCGCAATGTCGGAGGTGGACACGCGGGCGATCACGCGGCACATACGGGTGCGCGGCGTGATGATGGGCGCCATCTCGACGGAACTGGCGGCGGATGAACTGGTCGAAACGGTGCGCAAGGCCGCGAACTACTCGGAGATAGACTTCGTGCAGAAGGTCAGCACTCCCCGGCCGTACGTCTGGCCGATTGACGAGGACAGGATACGCAGGCGTGTTTCGCTGATTGACTGCGGCGTGAAGCGCAACATCATGCGCGAGATGACGAAGCTCGGGTGCGAGGTGACCGTCTGGCCCTGCTCCACCCGCGCGGAGGAGATTCTGGAGCGCGACCCCGACGGGGTTGTGGTGTCGCCGGGTCCCGGGGACCCCGAGAGGCTGCGGGACATCGCGGCGGAGATTCGCAAGCTCGCCGAGGCGAAGCCGCTGCTCGGGATCTGTCTGGGACATCAGTTGCTCGGACAGGCGTACGGCGCAAAGACGTTCAAGCTCAAGTTCGGTCACAGGGGCGGCAACCACCCGGTCAAGGACCTGACAAGCGAGCGGGTATACATCACCAGCCAGAACCACGGATACGCGCTCGACCCGGACGGGCTGAAGGACGGCCCGCTGGAAGTGTCCCAGATCAACATGAACGACGGGACGGTGGAGGGACTGCGGCACAAAGAACTGCCGGTCTTCTCCATCCAGTACCATCCCGAGGCCTCGCCCGGGCCGGTGGATTCGGGCTATCTCTTCGGAGCGTTTTTCAGCACGCTCGGTGACCCAACAGACTGAACGGGGGGACTTGTTCTTGCAGCAGATCGGACTATGGCATATCCCGAACGACAATTCGGCACCCACGCGGGTGAACACCGCTACGCTGGCGCTCGAGGCGCACCTGGAACGATGGATCGAGGAGAATCCGGACCTCGTCGAGCCTGGGCTCAAGGTGGTAGGCCGACAGATTGACCTGGGTGAAGGCGGGCGGCTTGATCTACTGGCTCTCGACCAGGAGGGCTGGGTGGTGATTGAGATCAAGCGAGAGACGCTTTACCGGGAAGCCCTGGCGCAAGCCATTGACTATGCCTCATCGGTCGCAGCACTTCCGCCAGAGGAGCTCGCGCGAAAAGTGGAGCCCTACATTGCCCAGCACTACGGTGACGAGCGAAGCCAGATCAACGCGCTCGGGGGTCTGGATGACGAGGAGGGTCAGCGCAAGGTCCGTATGGTTGTCGTGGGAACCGGCAACGCTCCAGG
>JAGVUD010000032.1 GCA_019136435.1 Armatimonadota bacterium
GGACTCGGATTTGCAATCCGAGTCCAGGCGCTCCGGCGATCTGCGATCGCCCACCCGGTGGTTGCGCGGAAGCGGCCAGCCGTTTGGGGCGGGATTACAAATCCCGCGCACCAGGGCCTCAGATTTCAAATCTGCGGCCAGCGGGCGCCTGCCGTTGTTTCTGCTGGACTCGGATTTGCAATCCGAGTCCAAGCCCCGGCGATCAGCCCAGAACGATATCCCGAAACATCACTCGCTCGCCTCGGATGCCCGGCGGTAGGCGTCGCTCGCGGCGAGCATCTCCTCGTGCGTCCCGGCATGCTTCAAGACGCCGCCCTCCAAGCAGGCGATGACGTCCGCCTGGCGGAGCAGGCTCATCCGGTGGCTCACGATGAACGCCGTGCGACCGGAGGACAGGCTCTGCAGCGCCTCGATGATGATCCGCTCGGAATCGGGCTCGACAGCCGAGGTCGGCTCGTCCATGAGCAGGATGCCCGGGTTCGCCAGGAAACAGCGGGCGATGGCGATACGCTGGCGCTGCCCGCCGGAGAGCTTCGTGCCCCGCTCGCCTATCTCGGTTGCGTAGCCATCCTCGAGGTCCAGGATGAACTCGTGCGCGTTGGCCATGCGGGCGGCCTCAACCACGTCTTCGTCCGTCGCCTCCAGCCTGCCGTAGCGGATGTTGTCCGCGACTGAGGCGTTGAAAAGAAACGTTTCCTGCTGCACCACGCCGATCTGCCGGCGCAGGCTCGCCTGCGTCACGTCGCGCACGTCCACCCCGTCAATCAGCACCGCGCCGCCGGTCACGTCGTAGAAGCGCGCGATCAGGTTCATCAGCGTCGTCTTTCCCACGCCGCTCGGCCCGAACAGCCCCACCGTCTGCCCCGCCGACGCCTTCAGGCTGATGCCCGTGAGGATGGGCCGCTCCCTGCGATAGCTGAACGAAACGTCCCGGAACTCCACCTCCCCCCGCACGCGCGGCAGTTCCTTCGCGTCCGGACGGTCGCGCACAGCGGGAACATGGTCGAGCACCTCGAAGATGCGCTCCGCCCCGGCCGAGGCCCTCTGCACCAGATCGTTGACGCCCATCAGATCGTCTACGGGTCCGTAGAAGTAGCGGCCGTATCCACGATAGGTCACCAGCCCGCCGATTGTGAACTGCCCGATCCACACCAGCCACGCCCCGAGCCCCAGCATGATGATCTGACCCGTGAACGCAATGAAGCGCACGAACGGGAAGAACACCGAGCGCACGGCCACGCCTTCCATGGTCGCCTCGTAGTAGGTGCGCGCGGCGTCCGCGAACTCCGATTCCTCGTGGTCCTCGCGGGCGAAGGCCTTGATGACGGAGATGCCCGACAGGTTGTCCTGCAGCTTGGCGGTCACCCCGCCGAGGTCCCGCCGGATGCGGCGGTACACGTCCTTGATGCGGCGGTTGTAGAAGTAGAGCGCAATCGCGACGCCGAGCATCGGCATAACGCACGCCGTGCCGAGAATCGGCTGCAGGCGGATGAAGATGAACGCGACGCCGACCAGCCGCAGCCCGCTCGCCAGAATGCTCTCCATCCCGCTGATCAGCACGTCCTGCACCGTATCCACGTCGTTGACCGTGCGCGAGAGCAGGTCGCCCGTGCGCCGATCCTGAAAGTACGACAGCGGCTGCTCCTGCAGCTTGCCGTACACCGCGCGGCGAAGGTCGAAGATAAACCCCTGCGACGCCCGCGTGAGCAGGTAGCTCTGCGCGCCGTTGAAGCCTGCCGTGAGCGCGTAGCTGACAACGAGAGTCCCGATTGGGATGAGCAGGTCCCGCAGCCTGCCCGTCTTGAGAAAGGTATCCACCACATAGCCCCACACAAGCGGCGGGTACAGTTCGGCGATAATGCGCAGCACCAGGCAGGCGAGCCCGCCCGCAACCCAGACCCTGTACGGGCGAAGGAACGGCAAGAGGCGGGCGACAGTCCTGAGTGAGGCACTCTGCCCGGGGCCGGTATCTGGTATGCGGTCGAGTCTGGGTGGCACGGAGGGATGATAGCAGATTTGGCCAGACCGGCCGAAATGACCGGTGGACAGCGCAACGCGCGGGCGGTAAGCTACGGGCATGGGACATCGGCTATGAGCAGCGGCTACGTTCACGGCTACCACGAGAGGGAGAACCAGCGCCTGAGCGATCAGGCGGGCACACTCGAGCAGCTTCTGCACGGCGATACACGCTATTCCGCTGGCAGCCTGGTCTTGGAGGCGGGCTGCGGCACGGGCGCCCAGACCGTCATCCTCGCCAGGAACAGCCCCGAAGCCCGGTTCGTCTCGGTGGACATCTCGCCGGCCTCCCTTGAGGCCGCCCGGCGGCGAACCGAAGACGCGGGACTCACCAACGTCGAGTTCCGGCAGTCGGACATCCTCGACCTGCCCTTCGAGCCGCAGTCGTTCGACCACGTCTTCGTCTGCTTCGTGCTGGAGCACCTCGCCCGGCCGGTGGAAGCGCTGCTGTCGCTTAACGCCCTCATCCGCCCAGGCGGCAGCATCACGGTAATCGAAGGCGACCACGGCTCGACGTTCTTCCATCCGGACTGCCCGGAGGCAAGGCAGGCGGTGACATGCCTGGTGGAGGCGCAGAAGCGCTCGGGAGGAGACGCCGAGATCGGGCGGAAGCTGTTTCCGTTGCTCATCGAAGCCGGCTTCGGCGGCGTGCGCGTCTCGCCCCGGTTCGTGTACGCCGACGCTTCGCGTCCCGAAATGGTTGAGGGCTTCACGCGAAAGACGTTTGCTGCGATGATCGAGGGCGTCAGGGAGCAGGCCATCGAGGCCGGACTGATGGACGCCGCCGCATTCGACCGGGGGATCGCCGGGCTCTATCGCGCGGCCGAGCCCGACGGCGTCTTCTGCTACACCTTCTTCAAGGCCGTCGCTGGGGTCTGACGCGTGTGGTCAAACCGCCGCCGCTGATCGCGGCTGGTGATGATGTCCGGCGCGCCTGGAGGCCATGGCCCGGGCAGACCCGGCAAGCTCTGGCCGGAGGGTGGGTCTGGTTGCCCGAACGCCTCCCACTGGAACACGCCGCCTGCCTGAAATCGTGCTTGACAGGGGGGCGCGTACGTGAGATAGTGAAACCTGTCACAGGCACGGCCGAAGCCGGCGCGCGGGCCGTCCTGTGCTGTTTCCGAGAAAAGGGGGACAAGCACGTGAAAGAGTACGTTTGCGTGCCCGGGGTTGGGTCCCGGTGCACCCGTGGGATGGCTGGAAAAGGGGCCGCCATGGTCCTTGCCGCGGCTTTCCTGCTCGCACTTCCGTCTGTTTTCATCTCAGTTCCCGCTCTGGCGTCCGCAACTCCCGTCACCATTACGCTCACACAGGGCGTTGGAGGGTATTCGGGATGCGCCGACACCATGCTGCGCGAGCTGTACCCGTACGAGAACTACGGGGCTTCCGCAGACATGTTCTGGGTGAGGCACAGGCCCGGCTATGACCGGAACATCCTCATCCGCTTCGATCTGACCGGCCAGCTCCCGTCCGGCGCGTGCATAAAGGAGGCGAAGCTGCGCCTCTACCAGTACGAAGACGAACTGGGCTCCAGCGACTGGCTGCGTGTCGGCGCCTACCGCATGCTGAAGAACTGGGACGAAGGGACGGGCGGCGACGGCGGCGACGACTATCTGGGCGCAAGCTGGTACTACAGACACACCGGCGGCATGAACCAGTGGTACAACGCTGGTGCGCGCGGCGTTACGTCCGACACGAACTCCGACCGGCACCACACGCACCACGTTACCCCTCCGTACGTCGGCGTCGCGGACGACCACGTAGAGTGCACGGAGGGCATTCGATGGGTGGAGTGGGACGTCACGCCGTCTGTCCAGTACTGGGTGGGCAACCCGTCCGAGAACTTCGGCATCTGCCTGGACAAATGGGTGGAAGACCCGACAGGGCAGTACCACAGCACATCGTTGGACGGCGTCAACTTCCTTCCCCGGGAGCACCCGGACGGCAACTACCGCCCCCGGCTCGTCATCACCTACGTCATCCCCACGGCGGAGGCTCCGGTCACGCTGCGAGCCTCCGACCTGTCGCTCAACTTCTTCGACAACGACCCGGGCATTACGTTCTCGCAGAATGGCAGCCTGCTGCAGTGCGGCGGCACGACGTCAGACACGAGCTGGAACGGCGACGGATCGGCAACAACCTAC
The DNA here is from genome assembly GCA_019136435.1 of Armatimonadota bacterium. Classification (GTDB taxonomy): domain Bacteria; phylum Armatimonadota; class UBA5829; order DSUL01; family DSUL01; genus JAGVUD01. Next base: position 4,161 of record JAGVUD010000032.1, read on the forward strand.
ACCATCAACAGCAGCTTCGAAGCCACCGCGCTGGTGAAGCTGCAGCAGGGAATCGTCAACGCAAACCGCGGGCAGTTCTCGTTCGGAATGGTGGAGCCGGTCAGCGGCAAGTATGTGAGGATCGGCAGCATAGGCTACAGCGCTCATTACTACGAGATCAGCGGGATGTGCGCGGCCAGCGGCAACGGCGAGGCGCACGACGGCAGCGCGTACTGGGCTTCGTACTGGGACGATGTGTATCCGCTCGCCCCGCCATCCGCGGCGGTTCGCTTCTACAGCGAGACTCCGGAGGACGAGGCCGCGGCGTATCTGGCGTGGAAGATCCGATACGACAAGCCGAACGGAATGTTCTACGTGTATGTCAACGACGCGCTCGTGACGTACTACTCCAGGGTGAAC
>JAGVUD010000391.1 GCA_019136435.1 Armatimonadota bacterium
GTGTTCAGCGGTCACGATGTGGAAGAAGGCTGGGGCGAAGACGCCTATCGAGGCCGGATGAAGGGCGTCGAAGTGCTGGTGTGCTGGGGGTTCGCTCCGCGGGTCCTCGATGAAGCAGACTCGTTGAAGTGGATTCAGTTCGGGAGCGCGGGCATCAACCATGCGCTGACACCGGAACTGAGGGCGAGCAGCATCCGTCTGACGACCCAGACCGGGCTGCACGCCGTCACAATCGCCGAGTACGCGGTGGCTGGCATGCTGATGATGGCCCACGGAATTCAAACGGCCATCCGGCAGCAGGCGGAAGGGGTCTGGGACAGGGGCCCGGTCATCAGCGGCGTCCGCGAGTTCTCGGGCTCCACGGTTGGCGTCGCGGGCATGGGTCACATCGGGCGCGCCATCGCCAGCCGCTGCCGGGCGCTCGGCGCCCGCGTGATCGCCACGGCTTCCCGGCAGGCCGGCGAGGACGAAGCGGACGTTTGGGTGGCGAAGGACGACATTGCGCCTCTTCTGGGGGCGTCGGACTATGTTGTCCTCGCTCTGCCGCAGACGTCCGCGACCGAAGGGCTGCTCGGCGAGGTGGAGATCGGGCTGATGAAGACGGGCGCGGTGCTTGTGAACGTTGCGCGCGGCGTGATTGTGGACGAAGACGCGCTGGTGCGCGCGCTGCGGGAGGGCAGGCTTGGAGGCGCTGTGCTCGATGTGTTTCGCACGGAGCCGCTGCCGCCCGGGTCGCCTCTGTGGCGCCTTCCGAACGTTGTCATCACGCCTCATACGAGCGGCGCGACGCCGGAGTACGGCGCGAAAGGCGCCCGAACCGCGGCCGCCAATCTCAGGGCATATCTGGCGGGCGAGCGCATGCCGACGGAGTTCGACAGGGAAAAAGGGTACTAGAAACAAAAGAACCCGCGGCCAACCGTTAAGCTGGCCGCGGGTCGAGAAAGGAGGGTGGGAAGCTTTCTCAGAACCATTATTAGGCACGAGATACGGTTTTCCTCCCCCTTTCCATGCACGTTCGCTGAGTTTTTCTGGTTGTTTAATGGAGAGGACGGGAGGTGAACCCTGGCCGGACGGCCGGCAACGAGGGGATGCAACGGATATGAGCAAGAGCACAGAGCAGAGCCGCCGCGAGTTTCTGAAGACGGCGGGAGCGGGCGCGGCAACGGTCATCGCGGGGACAATCTGGCCGGTGAGCCTGGCGGCCGCGCCGAAGCAGGACGGCCCGCGCTTCAGGATCGTCCATTATACGGACGTGCACGTTCAGCCCGAACTGAACGGCGAGCGCGGGTTCGCGCAGGCGATCGAGCACATGAACGGGCAGAAAGCCGCCTTCGCAATCAGCGGGGGCGATCTGGTCTTCGAGACGCTGAAGGCGAACGCCGGCAGGGCCCGGCGCCTGTGGGATATGTACACCGCACGCCTGCGGGACTTCGATATGCCGGCGTATCAGGTAATGGGCAACCACGACAAGTTCGGGCTTCTCAACAAGGACATAAAGCCGTCGGAGCCGGGCTACGGCGAGAAGATGTTCCTCGAAAGGCTGGGGCGCAGCAGCACCTACACGTCGTTTGATCATGGCAGGTGGCGTTTCGTGCTTCTCGACTCCATCTTTCCCGAGAAGGGCGGGGGCTGGAACCCGAAGCTCGACGAGAAGCAGATGGCGTGGCTTGAGTCGGAGTTGAAGGCGGCGGAAGGGCGTCCGGTGTGCGCCGCGCTGCATGTGCCTGTCATCACAAGCTTCACTCAGATGCTGGAAGGGCCGCTGGCCGCGCCGCGGCCGCAGAGCACCATGCACGACGCAAAAGAGCTGCGCGAGCTTTTCGAGGCGAGCAATGTGAAGCTCGTGCTGCAGGGGCATGTGCACATCAGCGAGCACTACGAGTACAACGGCGTCCACTACATATCGGGAGGGGCTGTGTCCGGGGCCTGGTGGGAGGGGCCGCGCAACGGGCATCCCGAGGGATACGCCACCATAGATTTCGATGGTGACGGGTTCACCTGGAACTATCATACATATGGATGGAAGGCAAAGAAGCGGACGGCTTACGACAGCCGCGACCGCGCCGCGCACGCCTCGCTGTGGAATGAACGCGCGGTGTTCGCGCTGATTGATGAAACACCCTCAGCAGGTGGGCCCGCGGGCCGGAGCAGCGTGCAGATATGAAGTACTCAGAGGAAGTCCGGCCGGGTGAGAAGATTCGGCTGGACGATTACGACACTTCGCGGTCGTGCGGCCTCACCAAAGAGGAGGCTCGCGAGAAGGCGGATGAGCTGGGCCGCGAGATGGGCGAGCTTCAGGAACTCCTGTTCGCCGCGGGTGACACCGCACTGCTCATTGTCCTTCAGGGGCGGGACACGAGCGGCAAGGACGGGGCGATCCGGTTCATTCTGAACCACACGAATGTCCAGTCGTGCCGGGTGGCGCCGTTCAAGGTGCCGACCGCCGAGGAGCTTTCGCACGATTTTCTCTGGAGAGTGCACAGGCAGACGCCGCCGAAGGGCGGAGTCACCATCTTCAATCGCTCGCATTACGAAGACGTGCTCGTCGTGCGGGTCGCGGGGCTGGCTCCGGAGAAGGTGTGGAGCAAGCGCTACGGCCAGATCAATGCGTTCGAGGAGCTTCTGAGCGCGTCGGGCACGGTGGTGCTCAAGTTCTTCCTCAACATCAGCAAGAAGGAGCAGGAGGAGCGGCTGCTCGACCGTGAGAAAGACCCGGTCAAGGCGTGGAAGCTCTCGGTTGATGACTGGAAGGGGCGCGATCAGTGGGACGATTTCACGCGCGCTTACGAGGATGCTCTGACCCGCTGCAGCACCGAAGCCGCGCCCTGGCGCATCATCGCCGCCGACCGCAAGTGGTTCCGCGACCTTGCCATCGCCGAGTGCATCGTCGAGACCCTGAGGCCGATGAAGAAGGCCTGGATGGAGTCGCTCGAGAGCCTGGGCCGGGAGCAGAAAGCCGAACTGGAAGCGTTTCGGGCGTCGCGCGGGGCTTGAGGCTTTCGGGGCCGTGAGGCATCTCACGCCCCATCAATGCGCGGGGCTTGAGACTTTCGGGGCCGTGAGGCATCTCACGCCCCATCAATGCGCGGGGCTTGAGACTTTCGGGGCCGTGAGGCATCTCACGCCCCATCCATCCAATCACCCACGGCGTGAGGCATCTCACGCCGAACAATCCCATCGCAACGCGCGTTTGACAGGAGGCGCGGCAAACCGGTACGATATCCGCGCCGGCCCGACGGCACGAGCGGTCTCCGCCGGCAAGGGAGCACGATGCAGCAGTGAGTCAGAACCGCCCCACACTTTCCTGGATTCCGGTCCGTCTGTTTCCGGCCGTCCTCGTCGAAAAGACCGTGACGGTGGAGCAGTGGTTGGAGCAGGCCGCCGCTTTCGGCCTGCCCGCGGTCGAGATATACGAGCCTTTTCTGAACATCAACGGGCGATGCAGCGTTGACGAGGTGGGTAGCATCCTGACGCGCCTCGGGCTGAGGGTCTCCATGGTCACGGCCTCGCCCGACCTGACGCACCCGGACGCTGACGCGCGGCGGCGCGAGATAGCCGCCACCGAGCGCGCCGTCCAGCATGCGGCGGCGCTGCAGGCGACCGCCGTGCGGTGCACGACCGGCCAGGCACACCCGGGTCTTGCGGAACGGGAGGGCCTGGAGCTTGTTTCCGGAGCGCTCGTCCACCTGGCCGAGTACGCCCGTCCGCTGGGGGTGAAGATCGCGGTGGAGAACCACTTCAGAGACAGGATGGTGGCGGAGTTGCCCGATTTCGCTCAGCGCAAGGACGTGTTCCTGAAGCTCGTCGAGAGGGTGCGCGATACGCCGGTGATGGTCAACCTCGACTGCTCGAACCCTCTGATGGTGGGCGAGAGCGCAATGGACATACTGCCCGCCGTGCGCGACAAGCTGGTCAGCGTGCACGCCAGCGACCGCAAGCGCGGCGCATATCTCCATTCGCCGATCGGCGAGGGAGAGGTGGACTACCCCGCGATATTCCATGCCCTTGCTCAGTCGGGCTACAGCGGCTGGATCAGCATCGAGGACGGGCAGCCGTTCGGCGACGAGGGCTTCGGGCGCAGCCTTGCGTTTGTGCGCGGGGCGATAGACAGCTACTGGGGCGCCGGGGCAGCGGGCGGCAACTGAATGTCACACTCCGATCGAACCCGGTCCGGCACGAAGCGGCTGTACGTCGGCGCGACGCGCCAGAACGACGGCAAGACAATCACGAGCCTCGGGCTCATCGCCGCCCTGAAGAAGCGGTTTGACCGTGTCGGATACATCAAGCCCGTGGGCCAGCGCTACATCGAGCGTGACGGGCATCGCATTGACGAAGACGCTCTGCTGGTGCGGGAGGCCTGCGGCCTGGACGTCGAGCTTGCGGACATGTCGCCGATCGCCATCCCGCGCGGGTTCACCGAGCAGTATATCGAGACGCCCGACCGTGAAGCGCTGGCGCGGGATGTTCTGGGCAGCTTCGAGCGGGTGGCCTCAACAAGCGACATCGTGGTCATCGAGGGAACGGGGCATGCGGGCGTCGGCTCGGTGTTCGATATGTCGAATGCGGATGTCGCCGATCTGCTGGGGGCCAGAGTGGTGCTTGTTTCTTCGGGCGGCATCGGCCGCCCGATTGACGAGATCATGCTCAACAAAGCCCTGTTCGATTCGAAGGGCGTGCAGATCGTCGGGGTTATCATCAACAAAGTAGAGCCCGAGAAGTACGACAAGGTCAGCCGGATTGTGCGCAAGGGTCTGGCGCGGCTGGGGCTGGCGTGCGTGGGGGTGATGCCGTACCGGCAGCTTCTGTCGCGCCCGACGATGGAGCAGGTGCTGGACGATCTGGGCGGCAGGCTGATTTCGGGCAAGTCGGGCCTCCGCAACACCATCGGACGAACGGCGATCGGCGCTATGGCGCCTCACGAAGCGATGGACTACTTTGCGCGCGACGTTCTGCTGATTACCCCCGGCACGCGCGAGGACCTGGTGCTGGCGGCAATGAGTTCGTGCGTTGTGGGGGTGGGCAAGACGCACTGCGTCAGCGGCATCATCATCACGGGCGGCATCGAGCCGCACCCGAACATCATGGAGCTGATCCAGCGCACCTTCATTCCGGTCATCTCGGTGGCTGACGACACCTTCACGGTAGCGAGCAAGGTCAACAGGCTCATCGTGAAGATCCGGCCCGGCGACACCGAGAAGGTGCAGGCGACCGAGGAGATGTTCGACGAATTCGTGGATGTCGGCCGCATTCTGGAGGCCATCTCCTGAACCCCCATGGACTATGACGAGTCCGTAGTCTGGCTGTCGGGGCTGAAGCGCTACGGGATCAAGCTCGGGCTCGACCGCTTCCGGGAGCTTCTGACCTGGTGGGAAGAACCGCACCGGACGTTTCCCTCTGTTCACGTAGCCGGCACCAACGGCAAAGGCTCCACCACGACGATGATTGCGGCCGCGCTGCGGAATCCGGGGCGCAGGGTGGGTCTGTACCTGTCTCCCTACGTGTTCGACCTGCGTGAGCGCATACAGATCGACGGCGAGATGATCCCCCGCGAGCGGTTTGCCGCGCTCGCAACACGCGCCCGCGCCCTGGTGGGGAGAGTTGAGGCGGGCGGCTTCGGGCAGGCCACCGAGTTCGAGGTGAAGACGCTGATCGGGTTTGAGTATTTCGCCGAGGAAGGGGTGGAGATTGCGTGCATCGAGGTGGGCCTGGGCGGGCGGCTCGACGCGACCAACGTCATCAAACCGCTCGTAAGCGTCATCACCAATGTCTTCTTTGATCACATGGAGCATCTGGGCGACACACTGGCAGCGATTGCTGCTGAGAAGGCGGGCATCATCAAGTACGATGTCCCTGTGGTGACCGCGGCTCTTGAACCCGAGGCGCTCGCCGTTATTCGGGAGACCGCGCTCGACCGCTCGGCGGCGCTGAGGCGTGTCTGCCCCTGCCCCGCCCCCGAGGGCGGAGTCTGCTGGCGGCTGCGCGGCGATGGAGAGGGGTTCGACCTGCTATCGGATGGTTGGGCGCTGACGGACGTGCGGCCGCGCCTGAAGGGGGACTTTCAGGCGGCGAACGCAGGGTGCGCGGCGGCGGCGCTGCTCGAGCTGCGAAGGCAGGGCTGGCGGGTTTCGGATGACGACATCCGCGAGGGGATAGAGAGAGCGTGGCTGCCCGGGCGGCTGCAGGTGCTCGGCGAGCGTCCGCTGATCATCGCGGACGGGGCGCACAACCCCGCGGGGGCCGAAGTCGTGGCGCGCTATCTGAAGTCGCAGAGCGTTCCCCGGCCGCTGGCGCTGGTGGTGGGGATGATGCGCAGCCACGAGCCCCAGGAGGTGCTGCGATCGCTGTTGCCGCTCGCGGAGCGCGTGGTCGCGAGCAGTCCTCCGGTTCCCGGCGCGTGGACAGCGGAGGAGATCGCATCGGTTGCCCGGGGGCTGGGCGCGCGCGCCGAGACCGAGCCGGATGTGAACGCCGCCGTCCGCAAAGCGGCGGAGTTTGTTGGGCCAGGGGGCGCCGTATGCGTGACGGGGTCGTTCTACCTTGTCGGCGCTCTCAGGCCGGGGCCTGCCGCCCGCGATTAGGCAGGCGGCGCAACACCTTGTATACTGCTTGATGTTATAATGTGCCCCGAAGTCGGTTACAGCAAGTGAGGTAGGCATGAAAACGAGGTTTTTCAGTGTGCTGGTTATCGCCGCGCTCCTTCTGACGGGAGTGTGGGCGGATGCAGCAAACACGGCTGAGGAGAAAGCCGCCGCTCCGGCCGTTGCGTCGGCAGCAGAGAAAGTTCCGGGCGACAACGCAGTGCGCAAGGCGGTGGAGCAGTTCAACGCCGGACAGACCGCACAGGCGATCAAGACGCTCGAGGCCGCCGCGCCATCGTCGGGGGGAAACGCCCTGCTGCACGGGTGGCTCGGCTTCCTTTACCTCAAGGCGGACAAGCCCGCCCAGGCCATCGCGCCTCTGGAGCAGAGCCTCAAGCTGCAGCCCGGCACGCCTGACGCTCTGCGCAACCTCGGCAACGCGTATCTTGCCACCGGCGACACGGACAAAGCCGCGGCGCAGTTCGAAGCGCTGGTCAAGGTGTCCCCCGCTTCCCCCGAAGCCGCCTACAGCCTCGGCAACGTCTATCTGAAGCAGAAGAACTACGAGCAGGCCGCCGATATGTTCCGCAAGTCCGCCGAGCTGAAGCAGGACGCGCGGGTCTATAACAACCTGGGCATCGCGCTGCAGAACGTGAACGAACTGCCGAATAGCGCCAATGCCTATCGCAAGGCCGTGGAGCTGGATCCGAAGAACGCGGTCTACTGGTCGAATCTGGCCATCGCGCAGAAGCAGATGAACCAGAATCCGCAGGCGGTGAACTCGTTCGAGAAGGCTGTCGAATTCAACCGTGACGACTTCGCCGCCTGGGTGTCGCTTGCGGAGCTTTATGCGAAGCAGGGCAAGACTCAGGAAGCCGAAAAGGCCATGGCCGAAGCCGCGCGCATCAAGCCCGACAGCTATGAGGTCAACCTCAACAGAGGCGTAATGCAGGGCAAGGCCGGCCAGTACGCCGCCGCGGAGCAGTCTTACAAGAAGGCGCTGGCGGCGAAGCCGAACGATGCCGAAGCGCTGAACAACCTGGGGTGGGCGTACTACTCGCAGAAGAGGTACACCGAGGCTGCCGCGCAGTTCAAGAAGGCGCTCGAGGCCGACCCGAACCTGGCGGCGGCGCGGTTCAATCTGGCTGCCGCGTATCAGGAATCGCACCAGACCGACAACGCAATCGAGGCGTGGCAGGCCGTGGCGCAGAAGGACCCCGACGATCAGGGCGCGTGGCTGTCGCTGGGCAATCTTTACGTTCAGAAGAAGGACTACGCGAAGGCGGAGTCGAGCTACAAGGCGGCTATGGGCGGAGGGGCGAGCGACGTCTCATCGCTGATCGGGCTCGGGCTTGTTTACGAGCGCACGGGCAAGCTGGCCGACGCCGAGAAGGCGCTGCGCAAGGCCCTGCTGCTCGATCCGAAATCGGCCACGGCGTACAACAACCTGGGGTCGGTGCTGGAGCGCCAGAAGAAGACCTCCGAAGCGCTCGCGATGTACAACCAGGCGCTTCGGTTCGACCCGAAGCATGCCGACGCCAACCGCAACAAGGAGCGTCTGCGCAAAGCCGGCCGGTCTTAGGCGGGGCCAGCGCGGTGCAAGCCCGCTGCGTCGGAGTCGTAGTCAATCCGGACAAGCCTGAAGCGTTCGGGCTTGGCGCGGAACTGGCCGCGCTTGCGCACTCGCGCGGGCGGGATGTTGTCTTTGAGCGCCCCGCGCCTCCGGGGGCGCTCGCTCCTGAGGCGCCGTTGAAGGACGTTGTCAGACAGGCGGACCTGATTCTGGTGCTTGGCGGCGACGGGTCCATGCTGCGCGTCGCCAGAGAAGCCGCACCCGCCGGAACCCCGATGCTCGGAATCCAGTTCGGGCACTACGGTTTCATCATGGACACCGAGCCGGGGCGCGCTGTCGAGTTCCTGTCCGGCATTCTCGAAAACGGGTTCCGGACGAGCGACCGTCTGATGCTGCAGATGACGTTGCAGCGCGAAGGCGCGTCCGTGGGAGAGCATCTTGCGCTGAACGACGTGGTGGTGGCGCGCGGGCACACCTCCCGCATGCTGCGGCTGCGGGTGGCGGTGGGCGAGCACGAGGTCGTGCGCTACTCGGCGGACGGCATCATCGTCGCGACACCCACGGGATCCACGGCTTACTCGCTGTCGGCGGGCGGGCCGGTGGTGCACCCCGACGTGGACGTTATCATCCTCACGCCGATCGCGCCGCATACGCTCAACTCGAGGCCGCTCGTCATTCCGGCTTCCGAGGAGATAGAGATCACCGCCGAGGAGTCGCCCACGGTAACGGTGGACGGCCAGCTTTTCGAGCAGATGGGAGAGGGGGATGTGGTGAAGGTGCGCCGCGCCGGAACGGTGGCGCGGCTTGTGCGGACCGGGCGGACGGCGTTCTACCAGCAACTGGACAGCCGCCTCGGTTTCGGCGACCGTTACGACCGGTGAGCAGCCTGAGTTTCCATGCTTCGCGAACTGCACGTTGAAGACTTCGCTCTGATTGACCGGCTCGAGCTGGAGTTCGGGCCGGGCCTGACCGTGCTGACCGGAGAGACCGGCGCGGGAAAATCCATCGTCGTGGACGCGATCAACGCGATGCTCGGCGAGAGGGTGGACACGTCTTCCGTGCGTGAGGGCGCGGCGCGCAGCGTCGTTCGGGGAGTGTTCGATTCGGCGGACGGGGCTGGCGCGGATGGCGGCCGGATAGAGCTGTCCCGCGAGGTCTCGGCGCAGGGAAAGACGCAGTGCCGCGTGGGAGGCCGCCCCTCCACGCTTTCGGCTCATCGCGAGATCACGCAGCTTCTGGCGGACGTGCACGGGCAGCACGAGCATCAACTGCTTCTCTCGCCCAGATGGCAGCTTGCTTTTCTTGATGGCTTTGCGGGCCCGGAGGCGGCCGCCGTGCGGGGCGAGTTTTCGCAGGCGTGGACGCAGCTTCAGCAGGCGAAGTCCGAGCTTGCGCGGCTTTCGACCGACGAACGCGAGCGGGCGCGTCTGGCGGACCTCTATCGGTTTCAGGTGGGCGAGATAGAGCAGGCGGGGCTGCGGGAGAACGAGGACGCGGAGCTTGCGGAGGAGAGCCTGCGGCTGGCAAATCTCGAGAAGCTCTTTCTGGCGGCGCAGGCGGCTCTGGCGCATCTCGCCGGCGGCGATTCGGACGACTCTCCGGGAGCGGAAGGTGAGCTTGCGGGTACTCTGAAGACGCTGGAGGCCGTGAGCGCGTTCGATTTGAGCCTCGGCCCGCACATAGAATCGCTGAACGAATCTCTGGTGCGCGTTCAGGAAGTGTCGGAGTCTCTGCGGCGCTGGCGCGAGGATCTCGAAATGCCGCCCGGGCGGCTGGACGAGGTTCAGGAGCGTCTGGAGCGCATCTCCGCGCTCAAGCGCAAGTATGGCGAAACCATCCCCGAGGTTCTTGCGTATTGTGAGCAGGCGGCGCGCGAGCTTCAGGGGCTCGAGACATCGGGCGAGCGCCGCGCGGAGCTTGGCGCGGAGGTCGAGCGGCTGGAGGAGACGGCGGACGGGCTCGCGGGGCGTCTGAGCGATATCCGGCAGGCGGCCGCGCCGCGGCTGGAGCGGCAGGTGGAGGGTGTTCTGGCGGATCTGAGCATGACCGGGGCGAAGTTCCTCGTGAGCGTCTCGGAGGACGACCTCGGGCCGTCGGGGGGCGATCATGTCGAGTTCCTCATATCGGCGAACCCCGGTGAGTCTCCCCGGCCGCTGCGCAGGGTTGCGAGCGGGGGCGAGGCGTCGCGGATCATGCTTGCTCTCAAAGATGTGATGGCGTCCTCGGACCCGGTCCGGACGCTGATCTTCGACGAAATAGACTCAGGGATCGGCGGGCGGACGGCGACGGTTGTCGGAGAGAAGCTCAAGAAGCTTGCGGCGGGGAGGCAGGTGCTCTGCGTCACGCACCTTGCCCAGATCGCGCGTTTTGCCGACCAGCATCTCTTCGTTGAGAAGTCGCAGGATCCGGACGCGGGGGGCCGCACCGTGGTTCGCGTATCGAGTCTGAGCCCGGATGAACGTGTCGCCGAGCTGGCCCGGATGCTTGGCGGCGATCACGAAAGCGAGGCAGCGGTTCAACATGCGCGGGAACTTCTCGGCGCAGGCGCAACAGAAGACAGCTAGGCCCCAGGGCACGCGCATCTCCGGCGCGGTGCGCTGCGGACGGCGCACGAAGGACCTCGTCCGGCGGCTCCAGCGCGGCCAGATCGCCGTCATTGACCATGTTGACCTCGACAGCGTGGGAGCGCAGGCTCTTGTGGACGCCGGGGTGGCCGCTGTCGTGAACCTTTCCCCTTCCATTTCGGGACGATACCCGAACCGAGGCCCCAGCGTACTTCTGCAGAACGGCGTGCCCCTCTACGATGCGCCCGAGCCAGATCTGATGGACGAGATTGACGAGGGCACGCCGCTGGAGATCGTCAACGGGGCGCTGAAGCAGTTCGGAGCGAAGCTCGCGCAGGCTGAGCTTCAGACGCCCGCCATCGTGACCCGCAAACTGGCCGAGAGCCGCAAGAACCTGGACTCCGAGCTTCAGATCTTCGCGCAGAACACGCTCGACTACGCCTCCCGCGAGCTTTCTCAACTTCTCGCGCCCGTGCAGCCGCCGCCGGCGCGCGTTTCGCTTCGCGGGCGCCACGCGCTCATCGTCGTGCGAGGAGAGGGCTACAGGAAAGACCTCGACATCATCCGCAGCTATCTGCACGAGAAGAGGCCGGTGCTCATCGCGGTGGACGGCGGCGCGGACGCGTTGCTGGACCTCGGGTTGAAGCCGGACGTCATCATCGGCGACATGGACAGCGTGAGCGATGCGGCGCTCAAGTCCGGAGCGCAGATCATCGTCCACACCTACGCGGACGGGCGCGAGTCGCCGGCGCTCAAACGGGTCGAAGCGCTGGGGGTTGAACACGACACGTTCTCCGTTCCGGGCACCAGCGAGGACGCGGCGATGCTGTTCGCGTTCGAGCACGGCGCGGAATTGATCGTGGCGGTCGGCACGCACTCGAACCTGTACGACTTTCTCGACAAGGGGCGCAGCGGGATGGCCAGCACCCTGCTCGTGCGTATGCGCATCGGTTCGAGGCTGGTGGATGCGCGGGGGGTGAGCAAGCTGTACACGCCGGGCAAGCAGGGCTGGGCGATCGGGCTGGTGCTCGTCGCGGGCGTACTGCTGCTTGCCGTGGTTGTCCAGAGCAGCGAGCCGCTGCAGGACTGGTTCGGCATGCTGGGCAACGGGCTGCGGCTCAAGCTGCTCGAGTGGCGCTTCCTGGGCAGAGGGTGACAAACTCCGGATGTATCGTCACGAGGTACGCCCGCGCCAATGATTGATCTGAAGTATCACGTTTATAGTCTCGTCGCCGTTTTCGTCGCGCTCGCCGCCGGCGTCGTCATCGGCATCGGCATTGCGGGCGGAGCCGGGGGGCAGGCCAGCGCCATCGAAAAGCAGCGCCAGGCGATTACCGACCTCAGAGACCGTTTCCGCCAGTACAGCGACGAGCTGGGCAGGAAGCAGGCGTCCATGGAGGATCTCACGGGCGACCTCAAGGACGTGGACACCCTCGTCGGGGGCATCCTGCCCGCTCTCGTTGAGGGCACGCTGAGCGGACGCCGCGTGGCGATCATTCAGATGGGCGCGGCGGGTGACGTCTCGCGGCTGCAGAGGACTCTTGCCGCGGCGGGAGGCGTGGTGACTTCGGTCACGCGGATCAACACCGATTTCGAGTTCGCCGACGCGAAGCGGATGGCCGCGGCCGCGCAAGCGGTTCCGCCGGAGTTTCAGCAGACGGACAAGCCGCCGCAGGATCAGGTGTGGGGGTTCTTCGCATCAACGCTTGCGGGCGGGCGTCCGGGCAGTCCTCTCGATCCGCTGGCGGGCGCCGGCATTCTGGAGCCTTCGGGCGACTACTCGCGGCCGTGCAACCTGGTCGTGATTCTCTCGCCCGCGGGCGACGATGCGCGTCGGGTGGTCGAGCAGTTCGGGGGCGCTCTGCTGGCAAGGCTGCGCAGCCAGAAACTGCGGGTGGTTGCCGCGTCCCCTTCGAGGGCCCAGCAGGAGGCTGTCGAGAACCCGTGGCACGAGCTCGATGTGCCGACCGCCAGCCACTCCGACTACGCGATGGGGCAGGTCTGCATTGTGGAGGCTCTGATGCAGGGTGAGGGGCGCTACGGCATCGGCCCGTCGCAGAGCATCCTGCCGAACCGGCTTCTGCGCAGGTGAACTCCTCCGCGCGGCGCGCCTGCGTGCTGATCCCTGCCCGCAACGAGTCCGCGCGCATCGCCGATACCGTGCGGGCGGCGTCGGCGCTCGCAGGCATCTGCGATGTTATTGTCATTGACGACGCCAGCACCGATGACACTGCCGCGCTTGCCCGCGAGGCGGGCGCGGTCCAGGTCGTTCGTCTGGAGCGCAACCTCGGCAAAGGCGGCGCGCTGGATGAGGGATTCAAACACTGCTTCTCTCCGGTCATTCTCATGCTCGACGGCGATCTCGGCGAATCGGCATCGCTGGCGCAGGCGCTGCTTGACCCCGTGCTGGCGGGCGAGTGCGACATGACCGTCGCCGTTTTCCCGGAGCTGGTGGAGCGGGGCGCGCGGACGGGAGGCGGCGGGTTCGGTCTGGCGCTCAAGCTTGCGCGACGGGGAATCCGGCTTCTCACGGGGTGCGAGCTTGCCGCGCCGCTTTCTGGCCAGCGCGCGCTGGACCGGCGCATCGTCGAAGGCATGGGAGGGTTCGGACACGGGTTTTCGGTTGAGACCTGCCTGTCGGGGTGGGCCGCGGCGGGCGGCTGGCGCGTCCGCGAGGTACCTGTCGCGATGAAGCACCGGCGCACGGGCAAGGACCTTGCGGGAATGCGGCACCGCGCACGGCAGCTTATGCACATTGCGCGGGGGCTTGTGTGGGTGGCGTTCAACAGGGGAAAGGCACGGCGGGCGGCGGATGTCTGAACTCTGGCAGGCGAGCCGCGTCATTTTCGCGCTTGGCGTGGCGCTGACGCTCTGCGCGCACCTCGTCTTTCGGGCATGGTCGCCGCTCGTTTCCAACTTCCAGGGCAGGCGCGTGCGGACGGGCTACGGGGTATATGTTGCTGCGTGGGCGCTTGCTCCCGCCGCTGTGCTGGCGCTCATGGGCGGCCCCGGGTTTCTGATCGTGGTGCTCGGCTTTGCCGTGCCGGGGTTTCTTGACGATGTGTTCGGCGCTCACGGCGCGGGCGGCTTTGGCGGGCACCTGAAGGCACTGGTGCGGCAGGGGCGCGTGACGACCGGGCTCATCAAAGCTCTCACGGGCGGCGCGGCGAGCCTTGCCGCGGTCATGTTGCTGGATGGGCAGACGGGCGCGCGCTGGTACAACGTCGCGGCGGGCGCCGCGGTCATCGCGCTTTGCGCCAACTTCATCAACCTGCTCGACCTGCGCCCCGGGCGGGCCGGGTGGGTTTCGGTGGCGCTGTGGCTGGCGGCTATGGCGGCTGCGCGCGCGGAGCCTCTTCTGCTCCTGACGGGCCCGGCGTTTCTGTGCGAGCTGGCGCTTCTTCCGGCGGACTCGCGCGGAAGGTGGATTATGGGCGACTCGGGGTCGAACGTTCTGGGGGCGCTCATCGGTCTTGTCATCGTTGCCGGGATGCCGCCGTGGGCGCGGTGGGCAGCGCTTGCGGTTCTGCTTGCGGTCCATGTCTTCGCCGAGCGCCGCTCGATCTCGCGCACTATCGAGGCCATTCCCGCGCTTCGGTGGCTCGACAGCCGGCTGGGCGTTCGGTAGGCTCCGGCGGCGGCTGAGGCTATACTAGAAGGCAAGGATTCGACACTCAATGGCAACACACCCTCACCACCCTTCAGACGGTCCGCGCGAGTTTGTTCCCCGTCTCGTGTTCTGGGAGACGACCGCGGCCTGCAATCTCAAATGCATTCACTGCCGCGCTTCGGCCACGGACTTCCGCTCCGCGGACGACCTGACGACAGAAGAGAGCTTCCGGCTGATTGACGGGATCGCCGCCGCCGCGAAGCCGATCCTGGTGCTTTCGGGCGGAGAGCCTCTCGTGCGCCCGGACATCTTCGAGATATCTCAGTACGCCGACTCGAAGGGCCTCAAAGTCGCGCTTGCCACGAACGGAACGCTGGTGACGGACGATGTCGCCATTCGGGCAAGAGAGTCGGGCATCCAGCGCGTGAGTGTTTCGATTGACGGCAAAGACGCCGCGACGCACGACTCGTTCAGGCAGCTCGACGGCGCTTTTGACGCCGCCATCCGGGGCATCGAAGCCTTCAAGCGGGCAGGGTTGCCGTTTCAGATCAACACCTCCGTCGCCAATCACAACAAGGAGCAGCTTCCGGCCATCCTCGAACTGGCGGTCGGGCTGGGCGCGGCGGCGTTTCATCTGTTTTTGCTGGTCCCGGTCGGGTGCGGTCTCGAGATATCGGCGGAGGAACAGATATCCCCGCGGGAGTACGAAGACATCCTGAACTGGTTCTACGATGCCTCGCGCACGGCGGGAATCAGCCTCAAGGCGACCTGTGCCCCGCACTACTATCGAATCCTTCGCCAGCGCGCGGCAAAGGACGGCGTCCGGGTCACGACCCAGACGCACGGGATGGACGCGGTCACCAAAGGCTGCCTGGCGGGTACGGGGGTCTGTTTCGTTTCGCATCGCGGCGAGGTGTACCCCTGCGGGTATCTGCCGGTTAGCGCGGGCAACGTCCGCGAGACCCCGTTCGCTGAGATCTGGAAGGACGCCGAAGTCTTCCGCGTGCTGCGCGACGATTCGCTGCTGGAGGGCAAGTGCGGCCCGTGCGAGTTCAAGGGCGTCTGCGGCGGATGCCGCGCGCGGGCGTACGGCGAGACAGGAAACTATCTCGGCGAAGAGCCGTTCTGCGTCTATCAGCCGAAGCGGGCGCTCTAGCGGGGCCCGATCTCCTTGAACGGAATCGGCTTGAAGCCGGCGGAATGCGCGGGTGAGCCGGGCTTCGGCCGGAAGTCGTTCGCGTCCATGTCCCGGAATCCGGGGGCGGCCTCCACGACGTTGTCCTGAATCAGGATGACTTTGTCCGTGAGGCCGTTCTGCAGCTCCAGCCACTTGCCTCCCACGCAGATGTTCCTCACGATCTTGTTGCCCTTCGGCATCACGGGCTCGTCGTCCAGCAGCCTGGCCAGCTCGGGGTACTTCGTGCTGTATGGCGGCTTATCATGGTTTACGGCCTTCAGGCGGTCGAAAAGCGTATTGTTGCTTCCGTCGAAGTAGTACTTCGCCCACCCCAGCCCTCGCGCGTCCACGTGAATCGCCGGGCGGCAGTCTATGAAGATGTTGTTCTCGATCGTGTTGTCCCTGCCGCCGCCCGCCAGCACCGCGCGCCCCGCCTGGCGGCAGACGTTGCCGTAGACCAGCGTCCCGCTCGACCAGTCGTCCAGATAGACGGCCATCACGTCGGTGAACCCCTTCTGCCCCTCCACGCCGTGCAGGTCGTGGAAGTAGTTGAACCGCACGATGTTGCCGCGCTGGCTCCAGTCGCGCCCCATATAGAACGCCCCGGCGTCGCCGGTTTCCATGCAGACGTGGTGGAACTCGTTGAACTCGATCAGGTGCTCGTTGCCGTTCAGAATGATGGCGCTGTGCGGCGCGTCGTAGAGCAGATTGTGCGCGACGCGGTTGCCCACGCCGTGGATGGCGACCGCCGGGCGGTAGGTCCGCGCCCAGCGCTGAAAGCTGTGGATGCGGCAGTCCTCCACGAAGTTGCCAGCAGCGGTGAGCGTCTTGCGGTTCCCGCCGCCCAGAATGACGCCGCCTTCGCCCGTGTTGACGATCTCCGAGCGCCTCACGCCGTTGTTGCGCCCGCCGTCACCGGCGTAGGTCGTCTCGTTGTAGAGACGCCCGTAGATGTCGCCGATGAGTCCGCCGATGCTGACGCCTACCGTCCCGAGGTTGCGGATAAGGCAGCGGTCAACCAACACGTCCCGCCCGCCCATGATCTCGACTCCGCATCCCCTGCCGCACTCGACCGTCAGCCCCTCGATTCTGATGTGCGCCGCGCCGCGCACGGTGATGAGAGGCTCCGCCGCGATGGACACAGAAACCTTCCGTTCGGACAGCGGCGCGGGGGGCCAGAAATAGAGAACGCCCGAGGAGCGGTCCAGAAACCATTCGCCCGGCTCGTCGAGTTCTTCGAGTATGTTCAGCGCGTAGAAGCGCTTGCCGGGGTGATAGCCATAGACGCCGTGCGGAGGGACGGTGACGATCTCGCGCTTTTCAGTGTCAATGGAGGCGGCCTTCTCGTACGTGTCCGCCCAGTCGTAGCCCCAGTAGCCGTGAAACCAGATGTCGCCGGTCTGCTTCCAGCCCGAGGGCCGGTCGCCTTCGTAGGTGAACTTGCCGCCGTCCTTTCCGTCGGGCGCGCCCGCGATGAGCGCCCACTCGCTGTTGGGCCACCGGGCGAGTTGCATGGGCTTGTCCTGAAAGAACAGCTCGAGCGCGGCGGGCTGAATGTTGCGTCCGAAACCGCGGGCGGTCATTGCGCCGAAGTCGCGGATGCCCTGCTTCCGGAGGTCGGCCCGCAGCACATGCCCGTGCGCCGCGGGCTGGAGCCGGGCAAGGACTGGTTCGTCCGTCACCGGCCCGAACCCGCTGAGTTCCCTGCCGCCGGTGAGGACAGCCTTTTCGCCCTCGAACGGCCGGAATACTACCGGACGCGCGGAGCTGCCGGAGTCCTCTTCCGTGAGCAGAAAGCTGTTCTCCCGGAAGTAGCTGCCGCCCCTCAGCAGCACCGTCACCGGCCCGTGGATGCGTCTGGCCTTTCGCATAGAGCGAATCTCGTCGCGGGCGCGCTCGAGCGTGCGGAAGGGACCGTCCGTGCCCGATGCGTTCGCCGCCGGCCTTATCCCCGACCACGAATCGCTTCCGCCGGGAGCAACGTACAGGCGGAGTTCCTCGGTCGCCGCTATTGCCGGACACGCCAGAAGTGCCAGAATGCAGCCCGAAACAAGCGCTCGCAGCAGATAATCCATGGTTTTCCTCCCTTGCGGGCGCCGCCGCCCACCGGTGACCAGTTTTGCGCCGCCCGCCCGATGCCCTGCGTTCGCGCCGGCAAAATGTGAAGCTGTGATGCCGCCGGAGTGCTACAATGCGAAGCGAAAGGAAGCGTGCGACATGGAAGACCGCGGTGACAGCGATTCCGTTCTCGAGGAGTTAAGGCGGCTGGCCCGTCAGATTGACGACCTGAGCCGCCGGGTGGGTGATCTGGAAGCCGGGCAGTCGCCGAAGCCCGCACCCCAGCCGCCGCCTGTCGTTCCTCCGCCCCCGCCGATAATGCCCCCGCCGAGCGTGCCGCCGATTGCGTCCGCACCCTCCGGCCCGGCGGTGATGCCGGGGCCGGTTCGCGCCGCCGCTCCGCGCCCGCCGTCGCCGTCTTTCGACTGGGAGCAGTTGATCGGGGGCAAGTGGGCGCTGTGGCTCGGGTCCATCGCCAGCTTCCTTGCCGTCGCGTTCTTCCTGGCGTACGCGTGGCAGTATCTGGGCCCGGCCGGGCGGCTGATGGTGGGGTACGGGGCGGGCCTGCTGTTCCTGGCGGCGGGCTCTCTTGCTTCGGGGCGCGGCGAGAAGTGGTTTGGCGAGGGCCTCACCGGGGCCGGCCTGGCCATCCTTTATCTCAGCACATGGGCGGGCGCCGAGCGTTACGGCGTCTTCTCGCGCGACTTCGCGTTCCTCCTGATGGCAGTCATTACCGCCGCCGGAGTTGCGATGGCGATCCGCTGCGAGTCGCAGAGCCTCTGCGTCCTGTCAACCCTGGGCGGCTTTCTGACGCCCGCCATTCTGACGGCGGGGGGCAGGGGCGCGAGCGAGGCGTTTCCGCTTCTTGCCTATGTCGCCGTGCTGAATGCTGGCGTGCTGGCGGTGTCGCTGTTCAAACGGTGGCGCGGCGTTGTGATCCTCAGCTTCGCCGGCACGGTGCTGCTTACGGGCGGCTGGGCGATGGAGAGCTACTCCGAGCCGCATCGCTGGGTGGTGTTCGGGTTCTTCACGCTGTACTTCCTCATGTTCCTGGGCGCGGCGTGCTTCTACAGCCTCATCCGCAAGCAGCCGACCGCTGACGAGGACCTTGCGCTCGTTTTTGCTGATGCGTTCGTCTATCTCGCGGCGGGATTGGCGGTGCTGCACGGCGGACTGGGAAACTCACCCGGGGTGTTTCCCGCGGCGCTCGGCGTCTTTCTGCTTCTGATGGCGTGGGACACGCTGTCCGCCGCGCCCGGCAACGCGCCGCTGCGCCGCGCGCTGCTGGGGCTGGCTCTCACAAGCCTGACGGTCGCGATTCCCGTGCAGATGCGTCAGGGCTGGGTGGCGATTGCGTGGAGTGTGGAGGCGGCCGTGCTCGCAGCGCTGGCGCAATGGCTCAGAAGCCGGACGCTGCAATGGGCGGGGAGGGTGGTCTGGGCGCTCGCCGCCGCCGCCATCCTTGCGGTGCTTGGCTCGGTCGAGCCATCGCGGCGGGCTGTGCTGGTAAACGAACGCGCTCTTCCGCTGCTCGTGGGCGTCCTCTGCAGCGCGTGGATGTGCGTGGCCGGACGCGCTCGGGGTGAAGCAGGCCGCGATGAGTCTGTGGACGTCTACGGCGTGGCCGCCGCTCTTGGCGGCGCGGCTCTGGCGGCCATGGAGACCTGGTACGCCCTGAGCTGGCGCGAGTATCTGACTCCGGCAGCCCTGACGGCGCGCACGCTGTATGCCACAGCCTGCATGTGGGCGGTGTACTCGGTGGTGGTGTGGAGGGCGGGCGCAGCGCTCGGAAGCGCGGCCGTGCGCTTCTGCGGCATCATGCTCGCTGTTCTGGCCGGCATCATTCCCGCCATGCAGACAACGATCGGCTACGGTTCGCAGTGGCAGCCGTTCTGGAACGCGCGGTGGCTCAGTTTCGTCATCGCGGCCCTTGCGCTGGCGTTGCTGGCGTGGATGGTGCGCAAGGAGCAGGAGAGCATGACCAAGGCGGAGTCGGACTTTGTGGGTCCGCTCTGTGCGCTGGTGGCTCTGGTTCTGCTTTGGGCCGTGACGGTGGAGTTGTATGCGGGCGTGCGCATCTGGGGGCTTGCGCAACCGCTGCCGCCCGATGTTGCGGGAGTTCTGGCTGTCACGATGTTCTGGGCTGTGGCGGCGCCGGTTGCCGTGTCGCTCGGAATCGCCTGGAAGCTGCCGGCTCTGCAGGCCGCCGGCTGGTTCGCCGGGTTCGCGGCGCTCGTTCTCGCGCTGACGACGGCGGCTGCCGGAACGGGGCCCGCTCTGCAGCCTGTCGCGAACATACGGTTCGTCACATTCCTCGTGCTTGCGGGCTCGGCGCTGGCGATGGCCCGCATCTGCGGCGCCGGCCAGGACGGCGAGAAGCCGGCCGCTGGCGCCGCCACCGCCATCGGCCTGCTCGCCGCTGTCGTACTGCTGTGGGGGCTGACGCAGGAGACCTGGGAGTTCTTCCGGTTCACCCGCGATCGCTGGGGAGAGCACTGGCGTCTGGCGGCTCAGATGGGCGTGTCGCTTGTCTGGACGCTTTCGGGAGTGCTGTTACTCATCGGCGGGGTGATGCGCCGGTATCGCCCGGTGCGGCTGTTCGCGCTGGTGCTGCTCGGGCTCACGGTCGTGAAGGTATTCCTGGCCGATCTCGGATTTCTCGATACGCCCTACCGGATTCTGTCGTTTGCCGGGCTGGGCGTGGCGCTGATCGGCATTTCGTGGCTGTACAGCCGCTACGAGATCGGAGGCGGCGAAGAGCCGCCCGGGCCCTGACGCCGCACGTCAGCGGGGCGCTGTGACCGTCAGCGGCTGATGACCTGGGGCAGCATCCACTCCCTGTTGTCCTGGTCGCGCCTCAGTTCGAGCGCGCGTTTCCAGCGCGCGTGGCCGTCCAGATACAGGATGTTCGTGCCATCGTAGTGCACGATGCCGGGCTGGTCGTTGGTGTAATTCTGGTCGGTCATATAGACGCAGTCGTTGATCCCGATGCCGCCGGTTTCGGTGTCTCTCGCCTCCTCGATCAACAGCATCATCAGAGAGGGGTTCTGAATGGCCTCCCCGTCGGGCTTTCGCGAACTCAGGTAGCTGTTCATCGAGTATGAGAGCGGGTACTTCCTGTTGGTCAGCCCGGCGGGTATCGCCTGCGTAATGCTGACCGCCTTCTTGTTCACGGAGAGCGGGCAGATATAGATTCCCGCGTTCCTGGTGTAGGGGTAGAGCTGCCCGCGCTCGATGTAGGTCCACCTGCTGGGTCCCATGCACCCCGCCCAGTTGTTTTGGGGAATCCGGTCGTCGGCCCACGCGCCGGGAAGCTGTCCGCGGTTGTCATCGGTGTACATTCCGAAGGCGACGCCGAGTTGCTTGAGGTTGTTGAGGCATTTGGCCATGTTGGCCCGGTTGCGCGCCCGTGCGAATACGGGAAACAGAATCGCGGCGAGAATCGCGATGATGGCGATCACGACCAGTAGCTCTATCAGTGTGAAGGCTCTCTGTTTCATGGCATCTCCCCTGTTGCGCTTCCCCATTGACTCTACCGCACGATGGGTGCGGTGTCAATTCGAATCCCGCCGCGGCCTTCCCCGCCGACACCCTGGTGTGCTATTCTTTCCACGCTATGGCCTGGCACAGATTGGCTCTTGTCCTTGGTCTGGCCGCCGCGCTCTCGGGCGCATCCGTTGCCGGCGAGCAGTGGCGGCTGTCCTGGTCGGACGGCTTCGAGAGAGACACCGTGGGCGACGGATGGGTGGTCACGCACGGGCAGGCGTCCGTTCGCGAGGGAAAGCTGCATCTGGAGGGCGGAGGCGCCTGCATCATCACCTCGAAGGCGTTCGCCCCGGACGTCCGGCTCGAGTTCGACGCCGTCGCGGACCCCCGCTTCCCGCCCTGCGACCTCTCCGCCGCTCTCGCCGCGAACGAGATTCACGGCTACAGCTATCTCCTTGCGTTCGGCGGACAGAACAACCGCGTCAACCAGATTCTGGGGCCGGGAGTGCGAAGGGTTGTCGAGAAGCCCGCTCTGCTGATTCAGCCGGGCCGCACCTATCACATCAGCGCCCTCAAAGAAGGCAGGCGGCTTGCGCTCAGCGTGGACGGCGTCACCGTCGTCGAAGCCGAAGCCGGGCAGGCAGCGGGCGGTCCCGGCCTCGACCGGGTGGGGCTCGTCACCTGGGCCGGGATGATCGCCGACAACGTGCGGGTGTACGAGCGGGACGAGCCTGCTCCCGAGAACTCGGGGCTGTTCGCGGAGTTGACCGGCTCCCCGTTCGCGCGCGCGGGCGCGAAGCTGATGGCGGCAGGCCCCGCCGCGCCGGGTGTTCAGAAGGCTCTGGATGCTCTCAACGCGGGCAGGCCGGACGAGGCGCTGAAGCTGTTCGGAGCCGTCGGCGATCCGGCGCTAAGCCTTTGGGGGCGGGCGTGGGCGCTCGGCGATCTTTCGTACGCCGAAGCGAACGGGTCGCCGGAGTTCCTGAAGCTGGCCGCGGACGCGCGCGATCTGCTGGCGAAGCGGCCCGCTGATGAGTCTCTACGCCGGCTTGCCGCTGCCTCGGGGTGGTTCGGCGATCTGGTCATGAGCCGCTCGGGGCTCAGCTCGGCGATCCGGCTGACCGGGCTGGGAGAGCGCGGCAACCCGTTCTATCACAAGGCT
>JAGVUD010000272.1 GCA_019136435.1 Armatimonadota bacterium
ATTACCGGGCTGTCAAAGATACCCGCCGCCGCCCGCGTCCCTCTCATTCTTGTTCACGTCACGCACGACTGCCTGTCCGAGGTCGCGGCGCTGATGCCGAAGATGGAGAACTGGCTGCTCTCGACGGACGGGATCACGCACGTCGGGCTGCTGCCGGAGCTTGCCGGAATCGTGGGCGCCGAGCGCATTCTCTTCGGCTCAACCGCCCCCCGCGGCAGCATCGAGGGCTCTCTGAAGTACGTTCAGACCTCTTCGCTGCCGGACAACGTGATTGAGGCGATTCTTTACAGCAATGCGAAGCGCGTGTTTGGAGGCCGCCTTGGCTCTGATTGACACTTTCGTTCTTCTCGGGTCCGGCGCTCCGCTGGCGGCCCCGTTCGGCCGCGAGCAGTTGCTGAAGCGCATGGACGAGCTTGGCATCACCCATGCCATCGCCGCCAGTTCCCTTGCCATCGCAAGCGATTTCGAGGCGGGCAACGAGTGGCTCGCCCAGGAGATCGCGGGAGAGCGCAGGCTGCTCGCGTGGGCTGTCGTCAATACGAACCATCCGCCGGAGGCCATCGAGTCCGTGCGCAAGTATATGGCGAACCGCCAGTTCGTGGGGCTGCTCCTCATCGAGGGCAACGACCACACGCCCGTGAGCGGCGCGGAGTGCCACGACATCCTCAACGCGTATCGCCGTTTCGGAAAGCCCCTGCTCATCAGCGCCCCGAACCGCGAGTGCGTGTACGCCGCCGCGGAGATCGCGAAGCAGTTCGAGCTGATCAAGGTCGTGCTGGTCGGGATGGGCGGGCAGGACTGGCGCTCGGCGCTCGCCGCCGCGCGCGAGAACCTGAACATCTACCTCTCCACCACCGGTGAGATCTCGCCGGACAAGGTCCGCGAGGCGTGGCCGGTCGTGAACGGGCATCGGATCATGTTCGGGAGCGGAGCGCCGCTGGTGGACCCGTCGGTGCCGCTGGGCATGGTCGAGGAAGCCGGCCTGAAGGACTTCGAGAAGACGCAGCTTTTCTCTACCAACGCCGAGCGCGCCTTCGCCAGCGCCTGACGCGCGGGCCGCGAAAGCCCCGGCCGGCGAGGTTTCGCCTATGCCAAGACACCGTCTGCTGCTTCCCCTTCTTCTGCTCTTTGCCGCCGCTCCAGCGCTGGCATGGACCACTGTGGGGGACGGCATCGAATACCAGAGCTTCACGACGTCGCACCCGAACAACCTTTTTGTGGCCAGGATGGCGCGCTCGAACCTGAACGCGATCATTGACGCCAGCATCGCGCAGTTCAGGGCCGCGGGCGCGCGCGAAACCGTGCGCAACCAGGCCGCCCGCTACGACGACGAACTCAACTGGTGGGGGCAGTCGTACGGGCAGCGCAACAAGGTGGTTGTGGCGATCAACGGGGACTTCTTCAACCTCACGACGGGCCTCATGACCGGCGGCAGCATACAGGGCGGATGGTACGTGAAGCGCTTCATGGACTGGGGCGGGACGAGCGGGTTTTCCTGGTCCATCAACCGCGACCTTTTCATCGGCGACTGCGTGCGCCACATCAGCGACAGGCAGTATGTGACGTTTCACCGCAACGGCAGCCGGATTGAGTTTTCCGCCATCAACGCCGCGCCGCCCTCAAACGCCATGACCATCTTCACCCCGCAGTACGACTCGGACACGAACACGGGGACGACCGTCACCGAAGTGCTCGTCGAGCTTACGCGCCCGATGATGGTTGTGCCCGGCCCGGGGCAGGTGGCGGGCACAATCAGGCAGATACGCCAGAATCTGGGATCAGCGCCCATCCCCTTCGGGCATGTGGTCTTGAGCGCAACCGGGACCGTGGCGACCTCGCTCGCGGCTGTTGCCCGCGTCGGCGACCTGATCGGCATCTCGCAGGAGATCACGAGCTACACAAAGGACTGTTCCGCCTACCGGACGCTGGACTGGAGCAAGACGTACGCGAGCGTAGGCGGCAACTTCACCTTTCTGCGCGATGGCGTCCTCCAGTCCACCACCAACGCCGGGCTCACGAACCGCGCCCCGCGTACAGCCGTCGCCTACAACAACACCTACGTCTTCTTCATCGTCTGCGACGGCCGCGACCCGGGGACGAGCGTGGGCATGAGCATGGCCGAGCTTGGCGCGTTCTGCAGAGACACGCTCGGCGTGACCTGGGGCGTCAACATGGACGGCGGCGGGTCGTCCACGATGGTCGTCAACGGCGCGGTCATGAACAACCCGTCCGACGGCGTCGAGCGCACGGTCTCGAACGGCGTCCAGATGATCAATCTGCTTCCGAAGCAGCAGAGCGGCGTCTTCAACGCCGGGCAGCCTGTCTCCACAAACAGCGCCGCCAACATGCGCCTGGGGCCGAGCACAAACTACGGCGTCATCACGACTCTTCCGGCCGCCGCCGAAGGATCTGTGCTTACCGATGCCCTCAACGGAATCCGGGCGAAGGGCTACAACTGGTGGAAGGTGCGGTTCGGAACCAGTGACGGCTGGATGGCCGAAACGCTCCTCGACGGGCAGCGTAAGCCGGGCACGGTCGTCGTGACTGATGAGGGCAGGTGGACACCGGCGGCAACGGCGCTCAGCGCATCCTGGACGCAGGCCGCGGACAACAGCGGCTCGGGCATCAACCGCTACGAGTACGCCATCGGCACCACCCCGACCACGCAGAACATCCGGGACTGGACGAGCGCCGGCCTCGCCACGCAGGTTCGGGCGACGGGTGTTTTCATCACGACGGGCAACACGTACTACGTGCGGGTTCGCGCGGTGGACAATCTGGGGCTCACCGGGGAACCCGGCGTTTCGGACGGAATCGCAGTGCCGCCGTCCGTCAGCCGCATAGGCCAGGCCTGGAGCCTGCCCGACGGGGCCGGGCTGACGCTCGCGGGCAAGTCGGTGACGCGGGCGTCAACGGGCGCGTTCTGGCTGGAGGAGATCGACCGCTCGGCAGCCATCAAAATCGTGAATGCATCGCCGGCTGATGCGGGCGCGCAGTTCAGTGTTGCGGGCGTACTGGGGACGCACGGCGCGGGCCGCGCGCTGCTGGCGGACGTCGTCGAGCGCGCCGGCGCCGCGCCCGCCGTTCAGCCCGTCGGGATGCTTCTGCGCGAACTGGGCGGCGGTTCGGTCAACGCGCTTACCCCCGGCGTAACCGGCGGTGTGGGGCTCTACAACATCGGGATGCTGGCGCGGTGCCGCGGAGTTGTCACCTTTGCCGATGCGTCCGATCCGGCGAACTGCAGTTTCTATCTGGACGACGGCTCGGGCGTCTCGGACGGCGGCCCGCACGGGGGCGTCCGGGTGCGGTGTGGCAGCATCGTGCCTCCGCAGGGCGGGCCTGTCTCCGTCACCGGCATCATCACGAGCGAGGCCGCTCCGGCGGGCGTTGCGCCGGTGCTTCTCGTAACAGACGCAGCGGACATTCAGGCGTTCTGAGCGCCCGCGCGGCGTGGCGATTGCGCCGCCGCCAACCGAAGATAACAATAGCTACGGCGTCGCTTGGGCGAGCGAGCCGGGCAGCCTTTAGCTTCGCGCGGCCGCTTGTTACAGACGCCGCGCCTGTGGTACATCATGGATGGCCGGAGAGTTTTTCCGGCGTGCTGTTCGAGGGAGGTGATCAACCCTTGATAAAAAGATGCGGGTGGGGGCTTTGTGTCTTGATTGCGCTGGCTATGGCCGCGCCGGCTGGCGCGGGCGAGTTGCCGTCCATCCCCTGCTACCCCGGCGGACAGGTCGAGATGGAAGCGCTGCTCACGAGCGAGGACCTGCTCCCGTTCCTGGTCGAATCGCTTTCCGTTGAGGGGGCCGCCTCTCCTGCCGCCCGCGTTCTGGAGGGCGTGACAGATATCCAGATCCTCCAGATGCTCGTCGAGGGCCCCGTTGATCAGCAGCAGGTCATCGGCTTCTACAGCCGTATCCCGCAGACCGGGGGAATGACCCGCGTCTTCAAGCAGTATGACAGCGCGGGCTCGGTGATTCTGGTGTGGAGCGGCCCGAATGGACAGGGGCTGTTCGGTCTGCAGCTTGCGATGGTTCGGGACGAAGTTGCCGCAAGCCCGCGCCTGCGGATTCAGGCGGCACGGCTTCATGGCGTGGTGGACGTCCCCGCGCTGCTGAAAGTGCTCGAGTCTGATACACTGTTGCCGGCTTAGCCGGATGGAGAAACGGAGTTCACGAATGAAAACGCTGACCAGGATGGCTGCAGTAATCATTGCGTCGGGGCTCGTGCCGGGTGCGGCGCTGGCGGACGCTGCCTCCGGCGCGGCGGCCCCGGCCGTTACCGTGACGGCGACCGCCGCTTCCACATACATGAACCTGCCAGCGGGAACGCTGGTGCAGCTTCGGCTCACCGACCCCGTCTCCACGCGCGACGCGAAGCAGGGGGATGTCGTGAATCTGCGGGTGGCGGACGACGTCTATCTGGGCACTAAGCTGGTCATCAGAAAAGACGAGACTACGACGGCGACCATCACCGAAGTGCGCGGGCCAAGGAACTGGGGACGCAGCGCCCGGCTGGGGTTCGAGTTCGGCGCGGTGAAGGCTGTTGACGGCACGGCTGTCACGCTCGGGCCGTGGACCAGGGAAACGCGCAAAGAGGAGTCCATGGGCTATGCCGCGGGCGCCACGGTCGGCGGCGCGGTGTTGCTCGGACCCGTGGGGCTTGTCGGCGGGATGTTCGTGAAGGGCAACCATGTTGAGCTTCCGGCCGGGCAGGAGTTCAAGGCGGCTGTGCGATGGGATACGGCGGTTGCGCCGAACGCCCCGGCGGCAGCGCCTGCTCCCGCGCCTGTTGCGCCCGCGGTGATAGTTGTTCCGGCGCCTGCGCCCGCACCTGCTGTCGAGGCCCCGAAGGCGCCTGAGCCCAAGAAGCCTGAGGCTAAGAAGCCCGAGGCCAAGAAACCCGAGCCGAAGAAGGAGCCGGAGAAGGTCGCACCGGTCATCCCGATTATCGAGGACATCACCGGCGAGAAGCCCGCGAAGAAGGGCTGATATCCGCGCGTGTGCGCCGCCGCCGGGCGGCCGGGAAGGCAGCATAGCCGCATGATTCACGACACAGTAGAGGCGAACAGGAGCTATCGCAGGTTTCACCAGGACAGGCCGGTCGAGGCGGGGCTTTTGCGCGAACTGGTTGACCTGGCGCGGCTTTCGCCGTCCGCCGCCAACCTTCAGCCGCTCAAGTATGTGCTGTCGTCCAGCGCCGAGCTGAACCAGAATATCTTCCCCACGCTTGCGTGGGCGGGCTATCTGGCGGACTGGGACGGCCCGGCTCCGGGCGAGCGCCCGGCGGCGTACATCGTCATCGTGGGTGACACCGAAATCGCGAAGAACTTCGGATGCGACCACGGCATCGCGGCGCAGAGTATTATGTTGGGGGCGGCGGAGAAGGGCCTGCGGGGCTGCATGATCGGCTCGGTGGACAGGCCGAAGCTGGCCGAAGCTCTGGGGCTCTC
>JAGVUD010000136.1 GCA_019136435.1 Armatimonadota bacterium
GCAGGGTGTTCTGCACCGGGTGCGGGGCCACGGGCCGCCTGAGCATTCAAATGGCGTCCATCTGGCGGGATTTCTGGCAGAAGAGACGCGCGGAGGGACTGTTCAGCCCCTCGCCGGACGAGTGGGAAGACCGGGCTTTCAGCGCGATGGCGGGCGGCGACTTCGCGCTCATCAAGAGCGTGGAGGGCTTCGAGGACTTCGCGCAGTTCGGCAGAAAGCAACTCTCGGACCTCGGCGTGCGCGAGGGTGACGTCGTATTCGCGATTACCGAGGGCGGCGAGACTTCGTTTGTTATCGGCACAGCATGGCAGGGGCTGGACGCCGGGGCGCGGGTGTTCTTCGTTTATAACAACCCGGACGACGTGCTGCGCGAGAAAGTCATCCGCAGCCGCGAGGTGATTGACGAGCCCCGGATCGAGAAGATCAACCTCACGACCGGCCCCATGGCGATCACCGGCTCCACCCGAATGCAGGCGACGAGCATTCAGATCTGCGTGATGATCACCCTGTTCGAGATGGCGCTGCGGCATATCTTCCGGGAGATCGCCCCCGGTTCCGCTGAGTCGGGGCGGGACCCGGCGGCTGTGCCGGCCGAGTTCCTGAAGGCCCTCGAAGCCACTCACTCTGAGCTATCGAGCCACGGCCTGCGCGAGCAGATGGCGGGCATCCTCGCGATGGAAGAGGCGGTGTACCGGACGGGGCGCAAGAACTGCTACTTCGCCGATGCGCTCGCGATTGACGTTCTGACGGACACGACCGAGCGGAGCCCCACGTTCTGCATCCCGGCCTTCCGCAAGTTCGACGATCTGCGCGCCAGCGAATCGTGGTCGTTCCTCTTTATGCCCTCCGAAACGTCAGAGAAGGCCTGGGAGCGGCTGCTGAAGCGCGCGCCCCGCGCTGTGGAGTGGACTGAGGACGAGGTGCGCGACCTGATCGGCCCGGAGCTTGCGCCCAAACAGCACGCGATTATGAAGGACATAGGCCTGAAGGAGATCCTGCGCTTCAAGATCGGGCTGGATGGGATACCGCACCGGCCGTTCAACGCGGGCGACACCGCGACTGCGATCGTCACCGCCGAAGAGATGGACAGCCTCACGCAGCCGGACGGGTTCTATCGCGCTCAGATTGAAAACGCGGCGCGGGCGGGCGCCCGCGCGGGCGTCATCTTCGCCGGAGACGCCGATGAGGCGGCGAAGGCCGAGGAGTTCGTGCGCGGCTGGGACGCCGGGGTCACTCCGGTCTTCCTGAAGCTGCCCCGGACGGACTCGTTCCTGTCGTTTGCTCCCAGAATCGGCGTCAAGATGCTTCTGAACGCTTTGTCCACCTGCACCATGGTGCGGCTGGGCCGCGTGCTCGGAAACGTGATGATCTGGGTGGTACCGAGCAACCTGAAGCTGATTGACCGCTCGACGCGCTACATCAGCCAGCTTTCGGGCACGCCGTACGATGATTCCTGCCGGATGCTGTTCGAGGCGATCGAATACGTTGCCCCTCGCGTGCAGGCGGGACAGGCGTATCCTTCGCCCGTGGGCGTCTCGGTGATGCGGCTGCGGCACGGGCTGAGCAGCGAGGAGGCTGAGAAGCGGCTCTATCAGGAACTGGAGAGCTGACGCAGTATGTCTTCTGAGTTTGACAGGTTCGTTGAGATAATCGCGGCCCTGCGAGGGCCCAACGGATGCCCGTGGGACAAGAAGCAGACGCACGAGAGCCTGAAGCCCTACTTCGTCGAAGAGACGTACGAGGCTCTTCACGCGATTGACGAGGGCGACGACGAGGAGCTTGCGGGCGAGCTGGGAGACGTGCTTCTGCAGATAGGGCTGCATGCACAGATCGGCAGCGAGGACGGAACGTTCACCATCGAGGACGTCTGCCGCAAGATCGGCGACAAGCTCGTCCGGCGGCATCCGCATGTGTTCTCCGGCGTCGAGGTGAGCGGGGTGGAAGATGTGCTCACGAACTGGCAGGAGATCAAGAAGGCGGAGCGGGGCGGGCAGGCGCAGGAGTCCGTGCTGGACGGCGTGGTGCCTTCGCTTCCGTCGCTGATGCTGGCGATGGAGGTCTCGAAGAAGGCCGCGCGGGCCGGGTTCGAGTGGCCGGGGATGGCGGACGTGTTCGTGAAGCTCCAGGAGGAGACATCGGAACTCGAAGAAGCGATCCATGGCGGCGCGCCCGAGGAGATCGAGTCCGAGATTGGCGACCTTCTTTTCACCATCGTGAACATCTCGCGCTGGGCTGATGTTGACCCGGAGCAGGCACTGCGTTCCATGGTGCGGCGGTTCTCGGCCCGGTTCCGCGCGATGGAGGACCGGGCGAAGGCGGCCGGGGTGGCGCTCGAGGATCAGACCGCCGAGGACTGGGACGAGGCATGGAACCTTGCAAAGAAAGAACAGACGTGAGCGGATCCGGCCTGGACCGGCTCCAGACTGAGCAGGCCAACCCGCGCACTTGCGATCTCGACCTGCTGCCGACCGAAGAGATGCTGCGGGTTATCAACGCCGAAGACAGGCGCGTGGCGGAGGCCGTGGCCGAGGTGATTCCCGCGATTGCGCGGGCCGTTGAGCGGATCGCGGACGCCGTGAGGGCCGGCGGGCGGCTCCATTACTTCGGAGCCGGAACGAGCGGTCGGCTGGCTGTTCTGGACGCATCCGAGTGCCCCCCGACGTTCGGGGTGCCGGCCGAGATGGTGCAGGGGCATATCGCCGGCGGTCCCCCGGCGCTTGTGCGTTCGGCCGAGGGCGCGGAGGACGACGAGGCGAGCGGCGCGAGGGACGCGGCCGGGGCCGGAATAGGCGCATCCGACGCAGTCGTCGCGATTGCGGCAAGCGGGCGGACCCCGTACTGCATCGGCGCGCTCAGGGAAGCTCGCAGGCGCCAAGCGTTCACCGCGGCGCTGGTCTGCAACCGCCCGACCCCGATGCACGAGCTTGCGGACGTAATCATTGACCCGGTCGTGGGGCCAGAGGTGCTTTCGGGCTCAACTCGGATGAAGTCCGGCACAGCGCAGAAGCTCGTCCTCAACATGATTTCCACCGGGCTGATGGTGCGGCTGGGGCGTACGCACGGCAACCTGATGGTGGCCGTTCGCGCGACGAACGAGAAGCTGAGAGCGCGCGCCGCGCGGCTGGTCGCGCAGGTGACGGGGCGCACGGAAGGGGTGGAAGAGGCTCTGCTTGCCTGCGGGTGGGATGTGCGGACCGCCTGCCTGATGCTGATCAAAGACATCCCGGCGGAGGATGCGCACAGGCTGCTCGAAGAGGCCAGCGGGTCGCTGCGGGCGGCGCTGGAAGGCTAGGTCAGGCGCGGGATGCTGAACTCCCGCGTGCTTTCGCCGGAGAGCGCGATTCTGAGCAGATTGTGCGGGCGTTCGGACACAGAGAGCGTCAGCGGGGGCGCTTCGCCCTCTTCCGCCTGAAGCAGGCCCACGAACACCGTGCGGGCGGCGCGCCTGCGGGCGATGAACATCGGAACCGCGGGCGGCTCGAAGCTGTCCGTGCGGGGGAACTCGCAGAGTATCACGCGGGTTGCGGGCGCGGCGGCCATCGTGAACCGGATCCTGACCTCTCCCTGTGAAGCTTCGACCTCCCAGGCATCGTCCGCCGTTGCCGCCCTTGCGTTTCTGAGCCAGTTCCACGGCGTCTCAGATCCCAGATCTTCGGGTTCGAACGCTCCGCTGCTCGTGAAACTCCCCGAATCCGCCACGCCGTGAAACAGATAGTCGAAGGTGTGCCGGGCGTCCGAGACTGCCTGCAGTACGTCGAGGATGCCCTGCTCCGTGACAGCGAGCGTGCGCATGACGCGGACGCCCGGATACAGCGCCCCGCCGTCCGCCACGGTGGCCATCTTCAGTCCGGGGTTGTCCACGAAATCCACGAGCTGCAGCTTCGCCCGCACCGGGCCGTGACTCGCCCCGTCCACCATTAGCGTGTTGTGACAGATGGTGTGGCGGTTCAACTCGCTCTGGACGCGCGCCGAGAACTTGTGCTCTTCGCTCGCGAGCGCCTCGGGGTCCACGGCCAGATGACGCCCGCGCCCGAACGCGGTGAAGCTGAGCCTGTCGCAGTGCCCGTGAATCCCGTCCTGGCCGAAGGTCAGGAACGCCGAGAAGCCGCGGCCGTTCCAGTAGCCAGCCCCTTCCCCGGTTCGCAGCGCGGCGTAACCGTGCGACGGCCAGATGCGGGTTTCCATCGCCGGCGGGGCAAGCTCCGGGCCGGGAAGGCGTTCCAGAAACAGCGCGTCAACGGGAAGGTTCTGCCTGTCTTTGGCGAGCCATCCGGTCTCGGGAGCGCCGCAGGCGTCGTAAGCCAGATAGTAGAGGTCGAATTTCGACAGGTCCATACGGTGCCCGTACGCGTCTCCGACAGTGGGGAGCGTCTTGTCGGGGAACGCCGTGCCGACAGGCCCCGCAAACAGAGCCTTCAGCGTGCGTCCGTTCGCGAACTCGTGCGTCCACAGATCGAACACGTTGCCCGATTCGCGGAGCATTCTGGCGAACAGGGCAAGCGGGGCAAGCGCGGTGAA